>JASHUW010000238.1 GCA_030039815.1 Alphaproteobacteria bacterium | reverse complement strand
AAACAGGCCAGCATCTGCTCCATCGAATGGGTCGCGACATGGGCGATCCCCATCGTCTTGAAGCGGTCGGTGCCGCATGCCTTCATCCGCGATCCGGTCGTTTCGTGGAACCCGACCGGCACGTTGAGCTCTTGGCACGTCGCCCAGAGCGGGTCGTAGTAGCGGTCGTGCCACGGCCGGTCGTTATGGATGTTGGGGCGGATGAAGATCGCCTTCATGCCGAGTTCGCCGACCGCGCGGCGGGTTTCGGCGGCGGCGCTCTCCGCGTCGTGCGGCGACACCGCCGCGGCACCGAACATGCGGCTCGGGTCGGCGGCCTGGATGTAATCGTGGAGCCAGTCGTTATAGGCGCGGCAGGCCGCCGCTGCGAAGCGCGCGTCCATCGTCGAAAACGCGGTCACGTACATCGCCGAGGTCGGGAACAGGATCGCCAGGTCGAGCCCCTCCTTGTCCATCGCCTTGACCTGCGAGGCGGGGTCGAAGTCGCGCGCGATCTCCTCGGCATAGCGGTCGCCCAGGGCCTTTTCCTCTGCATCCGACACCGCCGGCCAGTCGCCGCCCGGCATCGCCGCCATGACCTCGCCCTCGACCATGGTGCGAATGTCCCAGCGCCGCTCGGCGAGCCGGCGCGGCGCGCGGTCGCGGAACTCGGGGGCGATATAGCGCTGCCACAAATCGACCGGCTCCATGACGTGCATTTCCGCGTCGATCAGCTTGAAGCCGTTCTTGGCCATGTGAGCCCCCTCCCTATGCCGCCGTCGCCTGTGCCTTGCGGATCGCCGCGAGCACGCGCTGGGGCGTCAGCGGCGTCTCATTCACCTCCGCGCCGATCGCGGCCAGCGCGTCGCGCACCGCGTTGGCGATCGCTGCGGGCGGTGCCACCGCACCCCCCTCGCCCATGCCCTTGACGCCGTATTCGGTCGCGACCGCCGGCGTGTGCAGATGGCCGATGCGAATGTCGGGCAGCTCGAACGCACCCGGTAGGTGATAGTCGAGAAACGTCGCGGCAAGCGGCTGGCCGCTCTCGTCATAGGGGATTTCCTCGAACATCGCGGTGCCGATGCCCTGCGCCACCCCGCCCCTGATCTGGCCCTCGACCAGCATCGGGTTGATCATCGTGCCGCAATCCTCGGCGACGACGAAATCGAGCAGCTCGATCGCCCCGGTCTCCGGATCGACCGCGACCACCGCGCCGTGCGTCGCATAGGAATAGACGCCGGTCGAGACCGCCGGCTCGTAGGTCGCAGTGGCGTCGAGCAGCGGCTCTTCGCCCGGCGGCAGCTGGTCCATGCGCAGATGCGCGACCTTGCCGATTTCGGCGATCGTCACCGAACGCCCCTGCGGCCCGATCACCGACCCGCCGGCACACTGCACCTCGCTCACCGCGCATTGCAGCAGATGCGCACCGATGCGGCAGAGCTTGTCGCGCAGCATCCGGCTGGCGCGCGCCACCGCGCCGCCCGCCATGACCATGCTGCGCGAGGCGAACGTGCCGAAGCCGAACGCCGTGCTCTCGGTGTCGCCGTGGCGCACCGAGATGCGCCCGGGGTCGATGCCCAACTCATGCGAAGCCACCTGCGACAGCGCCGTCTCCAGCCCCTGGCCGTGCGACTGGATGCCGACCATTAGCACCAGGCTGCCATCAGTCAGGATGCGCGCCGTGCAGCTCTCGAAGCCGGGGATGACCGACGCGCCGCGGCTGGCGAACTCGGCTGAGCCGTGGCCGGTCTGCTCGGTGAAGCTGCCGAAACCGACGCCAATCAGCCGGCCGTCGGGCTCGCCGCGCTTCTGGCGCGCGCGGATTTTCGCGACGTCGATGAGGTCGGCGCAGAGTCGCACGCAGGCGGGATAGTCGCCGGTGTCGTAGCGCATGCCGGTGATCGAGGTGAACGGCATCGACGCCGCAGGGATCATGTTCTCGATGCGCACCTGGACCGGGTCGCGCCCGACCGCGCGCGCCACCTCGTCGATCGTCCGCTCGATCGAGAAGCATGCCGCCGGCCGCCCGACGCCGCGATAGGGGCCGACCGGCGCCTTGTTGGTCGCGATGGTGAAATGCCGCGCGCGGTAATTGGCGATCATGTAGGGGCCGGGCAGCACGCGCGCCGCCATATTGGCTTCCTGATACGGGCCTTGCGGCCACAGGCCATAGGCGCCGGCATCGACGACGATTTCCGCCTCGATGCCGAGGATGCGCCCTCGCTTGTCGGCGTAGGCGGTAATCTTGTGGTGCTGGTCGCGGGTATGCGCCGCAGTCAACAGATGCTCGGTGCGGTCCTCGACCCAGCGCACCGGATGGTCGAGCTCGAGGGTCAGCGCGGCGAGGATCAACTCCTCGGGATAGAGCCGCGCCTTCGGCCCGAAGCCGCCGCCGACATCGGGCGCGACGACGCGGATCTGCCGTTCGTCGAGCCCAAGGATCTCGGCGAGCGCGACGCGCATCGTATGCGGCGTCTGGCTGGAAGCATGGACCACCACCTCGTCGAGCCGCCAGTCGCGGTGGGCGAGCACGGCGCGGCCCTCCATCGGCGAGCCGGACTGCCGGTTCATGCGGAAGTCGCGGGCCACGACGATCGCGGCGTCGCGCTTCGCGGTCTCGATGTCGCCCGCCTCGATCGCGCGTTCGAGAAAGATGTTGTCGCCCCACGCCTCGTGCACCAGCGCGCCGCCGCGCATCTGGCGCGTTGCGTCGACCACCGCGTCGAGCGGCTCGTAATCGACCGCGACCAGCGCAGCGAGATCTTCCGCCTCGGCGCGGCTTGGGGCGACGCACGCGGCGATCGCCTCGCCGACATAGCGTGCCTTATCGGTCGCGAGCGGGTACCAGGCCGGCGCACGCGCGCCGGGCGACTGGTTGACGACGCGGATCGGCTTGAGGCGCGGCAGGTCGGCGGCAACAAAGATGCGACCCTTCGCCGCCCGCGGCACGGCGATCTGGCGGATGCGCGCGTTCGCGTGCGGGCTACGCACGAACACGACCTCGCGGATGCCCGGCATGCGGATGTCGGAGACAAACTCGCCGCGGCCGCGCAGATGCCGCACATCCTCCTTGCGCGGCAGCGAGACGCCGATGCCGAAGCCGTGGCTGGGAGTTTCCGGTTTCATCGGCCCGCCCGCCCTGTTGCCGCCGTGCTCGCCATGCAAGCGTCGCACCGCGACGCGCGGCTGACAAGCGCGGCGGCTTGCGCGGCGCGGGCAGCGTTTACATTTGTTGGAAAAGCCCGTGAGCCCCGGAGTGCGTCGGATGGCCGGCACCAGAACAGAACGCGACAGCATGGGCGAGATCGAAGTGCCCGCCGACCGGCTGTGGGGTGCGCAGACCCAGCGCTCGCTGCGTTATTTCAGCATCGGCGCCGACCTGATGCCGCGCGAGATGATCGCCGCCTATGCGTTTCTCAAAAAGGCGGCAGCGATCGCCAACCACAAGCTCGGCGGCCTCGACGATCGCCGCTGCGAGCTCATCGTCACCGTGTGTGACGAAATCCTCGCCGGCCAGCACGCCGACAGTTTCCCGTTGCATGTGTGGATGACCGGCAGCGGCACGCAGTTCAACATGAACGTCAACGAGGTGATTTCGAACCGCTGCTGCCAGCTCGCTGGCACCGCACTTGGCAGCAAGACCCCGGTGCACCCCAACGACCACGCCAACCTGTCGCAATCCTCGAACGACACGTTCCCGGCGGCGATGTACGTCGTCGCCGCGATCGGGGTGAAGGAGCGCCTGCTTCCCGCGGTCGCCACGCTTCGGGATGCCGTCGCCGCGAAGGCCGAAGCGTGGCACGACATCGTCAAGGTCGGCCGCACCCATTTCCAGGACGCGACGCCGCTGACTTTGGGTCAGGAATGGTCGGGCTACGCCGGGATGCTGACGGATGGGCTGGAGAGGATCGAGACCGCGCTGCCGCATGTCTACCGACTGGCGCTTGGTGGCACCGCGGTCGGCACCGGGATCAACGCCCTCCCCGGCTTCGCCGAGACGGTGGCGGCCGA
>JASHUW010000237.1 GCA_030039815.1 Alphaproteobacteria bacterium | reverse complement strand
GACCATTTCGGCCGCATCTTCTACTACCAGGCGCGGATGTCCGCCGCCGGCATCCCGCAGATCGCCATCGTCATGGGTTCGTGCACCGCGGGCGGCGCCAATGTGCCGGCGATGTCGGACGAGAGCATCATCGTCAAGGGGCAGGGGACGGTCTTCCTCGGCGGCCCGCCGCTGGTCAAGGCCGCGACCGGCGAGGTGGTGAGCGCCGAGGAACTCGGCGGCGCCGATGTCCACAGCCGCACCTCCGGGGTCACCGACCATTACGCGCTCGACGACCGCCACGCGCTCGGCATCGCCCGCCGCATCATCGGCAATCTCAATCGAAAGAAGAAGATAGAGCTCGATCTTAAAGAGGCGCGCGAACCTCTCTATCCCGCCGACGACATTTACGGCGTGATCCCCAGCGACACGCGCTACCCCTATGATGTGCGCGAGGTGATCGCCCGCATCGTCGACGGCAGCGAATTCGACGAGTTCAAGCAGCTTTACGGCCAGACCCTCATCTGCGGCTTCGCGCGCATCTGGGGCATGCCCGTGGGCATCCTCGCCAATAACGGCATCCTCTTTTCCGAAAGCGCGCTCAAGGGCACGCATTTCATCGAATTGTGCGCGCAGCGCGGCATCCCGCTGGTTTTCCTGCAGAACATCACCGGCTTCATGGTCGGCCGTAAGTACGAGGCCGGCGGCATCGCCAAGGACGGCGCCAAGATGGTGACCGCGGTCGCGACCGCCGCGGTGCCGAAGTTCACCATCATCATCGGCGGCAGCTTCGGCGCCGGGAATTACGGCATGTGCGGCCGCGCCTACGGTCCGCGTTTCCTGTGGATGTGGCCCAACGCGCGCATCTCGGTGATGGGCGGCGAACAGGCCGCCTCGGTGCTGGCGACCGTGCGCCGCGACGGCATGGCGGCGCGCGGCCAGGACTGGCCGGCTGCTGAGGAAGAAAGATTCAAGGCGCCGATCCGCGCCCAATACGAGACCCAGGGCCACCCCTATTACGCCAGCGCGCGCCTCTGGGATGACGGCATCATCGACCCGGCCGAGACGCGTACGGTGCTGGGCCTGTCGATCTCGGCCGCGCTCAACGCGCCGATCGAGCAGACGCGGTTCGGCGTCTTCCGGATGTGAACCAGCGCTTTAACGCAAAGCGCGCGAAGGATGCGCAAAGGACGCGAAGCGGCCTGGGTCGGCGCGAAGCGCCTCTAAATCACCAGGGAGACACAGAGAACACGGAGGTTTCAACTCCTCCGATTCTCTGTGCCCTCCGTGCCTCCGTGGGTTAAATCGATTGCGCGCTGCGCGCGCTTGAAACCCTTCGCGTCCTTTGCGCATCCTTGGCGATCTTTGCGTTGAAGCGTTCCTTTTTCGGTGGCCCTTGTTTTCCAAAATCCTCATCGCCAATCGCGGCGAGATCGCCTGCCGCGTGATGCGCACCGCGCGGCGCATGGGCGTCGCCACGGTCGCGGTCTATTCCGAGGCGGATGCCGGCGCGCTGCATGTCGCGATGGCGGATGAGGCGCGGCTGATCGGTCCGCCGCCGGCGCGGCAGAGCTATCTCAATGCGGAATCGATCATCGCCGCCGCGAAGGAGACCGGCGCAGAGGCCATTCACCCAGGTTACGGATTCCTCTCCGAGAACGCGGAGTTCGCTGAGGCCTGCGCCGCCGCCGGCATCGTCTTCATCGGCCCGCCGCCCGCGGCGATGCGCGCGATGGGGTCGAAGGCGGCCGCCAAGGCCTTGATGCAGCAGGCCGGCGTGCCGGTGGTGCCGGGCTACCACGGCGACGACCAGGACCCGGCGCACCTGCAGCAAGAGGCCGGGAAGATCGGTTTCCCCGTGCTCATCAAGGCATCGGGCGGCGGCGGCGGGCGCGGCATGCGCATCGTCAACGGCGCCGCGGAGTTCGCCCGCGCCCTCGATGGTGCGAAGCGCGAGGCCGCTTCCTCGTTCGGCGACGACCGGGTGCTGATCGAGAAATACCTCGCCCGGCCGCGCCATATCGAAGTTCAGGTCTTCGCCGACGCGCACGGCAACGTGCTCCATCTCCACGAGCGCGACTGTTCGATCCAGCGGCGCTATCAGAAAATCGTCGAGGAGGCGCCAGCGCCGGGCCTCAAGCCGAAGATGCGCCAGGCGATGGGCGAGGCGGCGGTCGCCGCCGCCAAGGCGGTCGGCTATGTCGGCGCCGGCACGGTCGAGTTCATCGTCGAGAAGGACCGCTTCTATTTCATGGAGATGAACACGCGGCTGCAGGTCGAGCACCCGGTGACCGAGGCGGTGACCGGCGCCGACCTCGTCGAGTGGCAGCTGCGCGTCGCCGCCGGCGAAAAATTCACCCGCACGCAAGGCGATATCGCCTGCAGCGGCCACGCGATCGAGGCGCGGCTTTATGCCGAGAACCCGGATCGCGGCTTTCTGCCGGCGACCGGCACCCTGCACCGGCTGCGCCTGCCGACCGACGTGGCGCGGGTCGAGACCGGCGTGCGCGAGGGTGACGCGGTGACGCCGTTCTACGACCCGATGATCGCCAAGATCATCGCTTGGGGGCCGGATCGCGCGGCGGCGCGCACCCGGCTCGGCCATGCCTTGGCCGAGACCGGCGTGCTCGGGGTCGCCACCAATCGCGGCTTTCTCGCGCGCGTCATTGGCGACGCGGACTTCGCCGCCGCGAAGCTCGACACCGGCTTTATCGAGCGCCGGCGCGCGGCGCTGTTGCCGCCGCCCGCGCCCGCACCGGACGCGGCGATCGCCGCGGCGGCGCTGCTCTGCATCGGCGAGCCGATAGTGTCCGTCAGCGATCCCTGGGCGCGCCGCGACGGCTGGCGGCTCAATACGCCCAACGCGGCGCAGACCCTGCTGTTTCGCGACGGCGAGGAGACGCGGGCGGTCGAGGCGGCCGCCGCCGGCACCTTCTGGGTGCTGCGGATCGGCGAAAGCCGCCTCACCGCAGCCGCGCGCTTCGTCCCCGACGGTGCCGCGACCCTGACCCTCGACGGCGCGCAAAGCCGCGCCGTCGTACTCGACCACGGCGACGACATCGCCGTCTTTATCGACGGCGCGGGTTGGCGCCTCACGCGGGTCGATCCGCTGGCGCCCCCCGCGGGCAGCGACCCCAGCGCTGGGCATCTGTCGGCGCCGATGCCGGGCCGCGTCGTGCAGCTCCTCGTCGCGCCGGGCGATGCGGTGCGCCAGGGCCAGCCGCTGATCGTCGTCGAGGCGATGAAGATGGAGCACACCATCGCCGCGCCGCGCGACGGCACGGTCGCGACCGTGCGCTATGCGGTCGGCGACCTCGTCGAGGAGGGCACCGAGCTGATCGCGCTGGCCGAGGCTCCGTAATGCCGAAAGGCGATGATTTCCCCGCTTCCGGCCCGCTGCATCTGGTGAAGATGGCGGTCGGCGCTACCGACGTCGAGGATTTGCGCCGCGCCCGCGCCCAGCGCCGGGCCGAGCGCGGCGAAAGCTGGGTCTACACCCGCAACCAGCCGCGCCGCGCCGAGGCGGTGCTCGACGGCGGTTCGCTCTATTGGGTCGTCAAGGGCCAGGTCCGCGCCCGCGAGCGCATCACCGGCTTCCGCACCAAGCGCGACGATAACGGCCGCGCCTATTGCCTGATCCTCACCGACGGCGAGTTCGTCGCGACCCTGCCGCGCGCCTTCCGGCCATTTCAGGGCTGGCGCTATCTGCTGCCATCGGACGTGCCGAAAGACGCGCCCGGCGGCCCCGGAGGCGACTTCTCCGAAATGCCCGACCACATGCTTCTGGAACTGCGCGAATTGGGAC
>JASHUW010000236.1 GCA_030039815.1 Alphaproteobacteria bacterium | reverse complement strand
CGTCATGCGCGTCGCCCTCGAAATCCTCGAGCCTTATCTGTCCCTGCAAGATCGCGCGGGCGAGGCAATATTGCACCGAGAACTTGGCGTCGAGCCCGGATTTCGGGTCGGGCCGGTCGGTGTGCGCGAGCCGTCGCGGATGCGTCCACGATTCGATGCGCACGATCTTGTCGGCCGGCATCGCGTGCTCGCGGCGCAGCGCCAAGAGCGCGTCCAGTGGGGGGTGGGTGCTGCCGCAGCACGGGTATTGCTTGAACCCGGGCCCCGGCCGGGTGACGTCGTAGGGATTGCCCCAGTCCTTGAGGATCGCCTCGACGTTAAAATTCCCCTCGCCGTTATAGACCATCAGGAAGCCTTGTTTGTGCTCCAGCGCCGCGTTGTTGGCGGTGAACCCGCCTTTCGCCAGCAGCGCCGCGAAAAGGCCGTTGCGTGCGGTGTGGCCGACATGCAGCGGTTTGGTCATCGTGCCGAAATTGGCCTTGATCCCGCTCGCCAGCGAGGCGGCGATGGCGAGCGCCTGCGCCGTTTTCGCCGCGTCGAGCCGCATCAGGTGGCAGCACGCCGCGGTCGCGCCGAACACGCCGAGCGTCGCCGTCGGGTGCCAGCCTTTTTCGTAATGGTGATAGTGCACGCCGCGCGCGATCCGCGTCTCGGTCTCGAACCCGGCGACATAGGCGGCGATGAAATCGGCACCGCTGCACTCCCGCGTCTCGCCGAGCGCGAACAGCGCCGGCACGATCGGCGCCGAGGGGTGGCCGCCGAGCGAATTGCTGACATCGTCGAAATCGAGCGCATGCGCCGCGGTGCCGTTGACGAGCGCCGCGTCGAGCGGCCCGGTGCGCCGGTCGCCGCCGAAGATCAGACACTCGCCCCCATGGGAATTAGCCCCGCCGCCGAGTGTCTCGGCGACGATCCGCGCGCAATCTTCGCCCGCGCCGGCGAGCGTCACGCCGACCGTGTCGAGGATCGCCGCTTTGGCCCAGCGGACCGCCTCTGCCGGCAAATCCTCATAGCGGAGCGCGACGATCTTCTCGGCGATCTGTTCGATGAGGGTCATGAATAGAGCCTCTTCTGACGCGTCGTCCCGGCGGAGGCGAGGTCCCGGGCCTGCGCCGTTCGCAACACTGAAATCCGGATACCCGCCGGCGCTTATCCTCGGGCCGGCCGAAGGCCGGACCCGCGGGCCGGAATGACGAACGGGGGCGTTCGACCGACCGCTCTTACTTGTCGCCCTTGCGGATCAGCCCGTTCACCAGCACCGGCCCAAGCCGCACCGTCTGCAGAAAGGCACGGCCGTTATTGGGGCAGACCTCCTCGCGATAGGCGTACGCATCGCAAATCGCGTTCCAGCCGAACCAGACGACGCCCGACATGATGAGAAACAGGACCCCGAACGGACTCAACGGATTGGCGAGCATCGGGTTGCCGAAAAACCCGAAGCCCGACAGCAGAAGGGCTGCGGCTGTACAAAGAAACCTGGCGACCATCGACGCCTCCGCGCCTTGCGCCCAGCACTTGCCGAGTTTTCGCAGGCGGCGGCGTCTATTGTCGGGGCTTTTACCGGCTATTGCAACGTTGCACGCGTCAGGCGACCTCGAACAGCCCCGCCGCACCCATTCCGCCGCCGACGCACATCGTGCACACGACCAGCTTGGCGCCGCGCCGCTTCCCTTCGATCAGCGCGTGGCCGACCATCCGCGCACCCGACATGCCGTAGGGATGGCCGATCGAGATCGCCCCGCCATCGACATTGAGCCTGTCGCTCGGGATGCCGAGCCGGTCGCGGCAGTAGATGACCTGCACCGCGAACGCCTCGTTCAGCTCCCAGAGGTCGATGTCGTCCATCTTCAATCCATGTTGAGCCAGCAGCTTCGGCACCGCGAAGACCGGGCCGATCCCCATTTCGTCCGGGCCGCAGCCGGCGACGGCGATACCGCGATAGATGCCGAGCGGCTGCAAGCCCCGGCGCTCGGCCTCGCTCTCCTCCATCAGCACCGCTGCCGAGGCACCGTCCGAGAGCTGCGAGGCGTTGCCCGCGGTGATGTATTGGCCTTGTGCGATTGTCAGCCCGTCCTTGAACACCGGTTTCAGAGCGGCGAGCCCGTCGAGGTTGGTGTCGGGCCGGTTGCCCTCGTCCTTGGTCAGCGTCACCGCTTTCTTCGACACCTCGCCGGTGTCGCGGTTGGTGACCAGCATGGTCGAGGGCATCGCCACGATCTCGTCGTCGAACCGGCCGGCTTGCTGCGCCGCGGCGGTGCGCTGCTGCGAGCGCAGCGCGTATTCGTCCTGCGCTTCGCGGCTGACGCGGTAGCGCGCGGCGACGGTCTCGGCGGTCTCGATCATCGTCATGTAGATCGCCGGAGACAGTGCGACGAGTTCCTCGTCCTGCGCGCGGTAGCGGTTCATGTGCTCGTTCTGCACCAGCGAGATCGATTCGACCCCGCCGCCGACCGCCACGGTCATGCCGTCATGCATGATCTCCTTGGCGGCGGTCGCGATCGCCATCATCCCCGACGAGCATTGCCGGTCGATCGACATCGCCGCGACCGTCTCCGGCAGTCCAGCGCGCAGCGCCGCCTGGCGCGCGACGTTTGACCCTTGGCTCCCTTGCTGCAGCGCCGCGCCGATGATGACGTCATCGATCTCGCCGGGATCGACCTGGGCGCGCTTTACCGCCTCGGCGATCGCGTGCCCGGCCAGGGTCTGCGCCTGGGTGTCGTTGAACGCGCCGCGATAGGCGCGGCCGATCGGCGTGCGCGCGGTGGAGACGATGACGGCGCGGCGCATGGGTTCCT
>JASHUW010000235.1 GCA_030039815.1 Alphaproteobacteria bacterium | reverse complement strand
AGCTTGAAATAAAAGCCGAGGCTCGCCGCGAGCAGCAGCACGAGCCGCGCCGTCCCGCCCGGCAGCAGGTAGAACAGCACGAAGACGGCGGCGAAAAAGCCGAGAAACGCGGGATCGCTCAGCGACATCGACCGGCCCCCGCGTCGATCGTTTCGCCCTCGCTCGAAGCTTTTTCTCTTCCCCTTGGCCGGACTTGATCCGGCCATCCACGTCTTCTTGCGCTGCCGTCCGCAAATGAAGACGTAGACCCCCGGGTCAAGCCCGGGGGAGGCGAAACAATTCTGCTTCCGTCCAAAGGAATCATGCCGCGAGCCAGTCGCGCGCTCAGGCGTCGGCGACGCCTTTCGACGCCAAGACCTTTCTGACGATCGCGACATTGCGCATCGACACGATCTCGGCGGTGCTGAGGCGGACGTCGAACTCGTCCTCGATCGCCACGACCAGGTTCATCGCCGCCATGCTGTCCCATTGCGGCGTGTTGTCGGGCGAGGTGTCGTCGGTGATCGTGTCGGCGGCGACGCCGAGCACGTCGGAAAAAACCTTGGCGACCCGAGCTGTCATTGGCTACCCCGCAACGTCCGCCAGTCGGAGCGGTTCGGCGACCGGCGCGCCCAGCCGCTGAATATGCGCGGGGATCGCCGGCGCGTCGGCGAGATCGAGACGCCAGGTCCGCTCGTCAACCTGGGTGAACCCCTGGTCGGGCAGAAACGAGGCGCAGATCGCGTTCTTCGCGGTCGGAATATAGGAGCCGACAAATTCCGCCGCGCCCTCGGCGCGCGCGTCCTCAGCGAGAGCGCCGATCAGCGTGGTCTCGACGCCGCGGCCGAGCACGCGGCAGCTCATCAGCACCGAATCGAGCGTCCAGCGCCGGCGGTCGGGGGAGACCGCGGCGATGATCACGCCGGTGAGGCCGTACTCGCCGAACTTGTCGGTCACGCGAAACGCATAAAGCCGCCAATCGTCCGAGGCGGCGAGCGCGCGCACCTCGTCGAGCGTGCGGCGGATCGTCGTCAAATTGTACTGGTTGGTCTTGTTGATGAGCTGGGTGACGCGGCCCAAATCCTCGGTCTTGGCGCGGAACAGATCGACCTTGAGGTCGAGCGCCTTGAGGAAGTCGGCGTGGCTGATCTGCGCGCCGAACGTTTCGCGGTCGCGTTCGGCGCGCATCATGTCGGCGCGCTTGCGATCCTCGTCGGTGATCTCGAGCTGGTCGAAGAGGGTCAGCTGCTGCATCGCCGCGACGATGTCGGCCGGCTCCGACGGCAGCAGAACGCTGGTCACCTCGGGCCGCGCATCGCGCATGTAGGCGATCTCCATCGGGTTGTCGTCGATGAAGACGAGGCTGTCGGTGCCGATGTTGAGCGACTTGGCGATCAGCGGGATGTTTTCCGCCTTGGGCAGCCAGTTGATCTGCCAGGCCGAGAGATGCTCGCGCTTCAGCACCATGCCGCTGTGCTTGTCGAAGACCTCGAAGACTTCGGCCTCGTTGTTCTTGCTGGCGACGGCGAGGAAGACGCCCTGCTGGCGCCAGCCGAGCAGCAGCTTCTGGAAATCGCGAAAGGCCGAGCCGGGGAACTCGTCGCCGATCTGGATGCCGTCGATCCCGTCCTCGCCGACAATGCCGCCCCACAGCGTGTTGTCGGCGTCGAGCACGACGCATTTCTTCGCGGCGCGGCGCGAGGCCGTGACGATACGGGCGAGCTGCCGACCAGCGATGTGGAGAAACGCGTCGCTGAACGGCTGGCGATAGAGATAGGCGTGCCGCGGATCATAAGACGCGGCCGCGCCGACCTGGCGCTGCACCGCGTCGAGATCGACGAGGTGGGCGCCCTCGATGCGGCTGATCTCGTCGACAAACTGCCCGGCGAAGGCGCGGTGGAAGCTGCCGAGCCCGACGGCGTTGTCGAGGGCCAGAACATTGCCGGCGACGCCCGCCGGATAGGGCGGCACGCCGACGATGACCATGCCCTTGAAGTTGGCGCGGAGCTGGCGGATCGCGCCAGTCAGCGCGCCGAGCTTGTCGCCCGCCCGCGTCAACGCCTCGCGATCGCCACCGGCAAAACCCGCCATCTCGTCGAGCATCAAGTCTTCGAGGCGCCACAGCAGCGCCACGACATCGACCGGGCCATCGAAGCTCGCGCGCGGATCAAGACAGGTCTGAAACAGCTGGTTGTAAGGGCCGACCTTGAACTCGGCCGCGGTGTCGTCGGCGAGCAGCGCCGTGCCGATGAACGGCACCAGCGTATCGGCGGTGAAGCTCGCCGCGATCCCGACGCGCAGCTTCGGCGCCGGCCGGTCGGTGCGCGCGAGATGCTCACGCCACGCCTTCTTGGCCTCGATCGGAGCCCTTCGTGCGAGATCGTCCATCGCGATCACCTGCCCCAAGCTCAGTGCTGCCCGAGTTGCCCCTTCAGCTTCTCGATCGCGGCGGTGATCGCCACCGCCCATTTGCGATAGCCGTCGGGTTCGAGATGACTGCCGTCGCGGGTATGCCACTCGCCCGGCCGCGAGAAGGTCGTCGAATCGATGTATTGGCACGGCGCAACCGATTGCGAGAGCAGCTGCGACATTGCCTGCACCTGGGCGGTGGTCTTGTGGTAGGGGCCGTAATCCTCGCCCCAAGCCGGCCCAACCCACACGCAGGAAACGTGGCTCGCCGCGATCTTCGCGGTGAGACCACTGATCTGCTCGTGCACCCAGCCCAGCTCCATATGGCCGCCATAACCAGCCATCGTATCACCAAGCTCGACGACGATCAGGTTCGGATGATGCTGGGCGATCAGATTGGTGAGGTTCCAGGTCGGACCGGGCTTCATGTCGAGTACGGCCGCGGCCTTGTCGTCGCGGTGCAGCAAACCGCACGACGCGGTCGTCGGTATGATCCAGTCCTGCGCCGTGGACCCGCAGACCGCGTAGGAGTAGGCCGTCGCGCCGGCATCCTCCAACTCGTTATGCAGCATCGGCAGCATGCCCATCAATTGGCTGTCGCCGATGACGAGAATGGCAAATCCCGCGAGCGCCGCACTCATCCCACTACCCCATGTCCATTTCGATCCGATCGGCGCTATCGACGGCGCCCCCCGGTTACGCGGCCCTTCGCCGGCTTTGGGGATGGCGATCGACCATTTCCGTCAGCCGTCGCGCCCTTGGCCGGCCACTCGCCGTGACGCGAAGACCATTGAGGCGATGTACTCTTTCCGAGCGTCCAACATCCAACGAAATATCGGCTTTACGCGGTGGTTGAGCACGGCTTTGGCAGATGTCACCAAAAAGCAATATGACTGGCGCGTACTTCCCGGTAATGACTGGCCCGCCAACGCGCTGCTGACGTGTCGAAAATCCCCATAAATTGCTTGCGGCGATTTTATTAGGTCCAATGCCGAGTCGGGTCAACTTGCGATAATGGCTAAAATTGCGACAGGCGAGCGACGCGGCCCGGGCGGACGTGTCGGCCGGCTCGACAGCGGGCGATTCGTTCCCGGGCGGCCTGGATCGGCCGGTTC
>JASHUW010000234.1 GCA_030039815.1 Alphaproteobacteria bacterium | reverse complement strand
ACGTGTCGGCGATCGTCGTCGATTTTCATGCCGAGGCCACCAGCGAGAAGACCGCGCTCGGCCATTACGCCGACGGCCGCGTCTCGGCTGTCGTCAGCACCCACACGCATATCCCGACCGCGGATCATCAGATTCTGCCGGGCGGCACCGGCTACATCAGCGATCTCGGCATGTGCGGCGACTACGATTCGGTCATCGGCCTCGAAAAAACCGCCTCGGTGCGCCGCTTCGTGACCCGCATGCCCGGTCAGAAGCCGCAACCGGCGGAAGGCGAGGGAACGCTGTGCGGCGTCTTTATCGTCACCGACGACGCGACCGGCCTCGCCCGCCGCATCGAGCCGGTGCGTCTCGGCGGCCGCCTGTCGCCGCACGTTCCGGCGATGTAACGCCGGGACGACAAGAAAAGCGGAAGCAATGGCCAAAGTTCTCGTCACCTCGGCGCTGCCCTACATCAACGGCATCAAGCATCTCGGCAACCTGATCGGCTCGATGCTGAGCGCCGACGTGTATGCCCGTTTCATGCGCGCCATCGGGAACGAGGTGCTGTTCATCTGCGCCACCGACGAGCACGGCACGCCGGCCGAGATCGCCGCGCACGAGGCCGGGCTGCCGGTCGCGGAATATTGCCGCGAGCAGCACGAAAATCAGGCGAGCATCTACCGCGATTTCGCGCTCAGCTTCGATTATTTCGGCCGCAGCTCGTCGCCGCAGAACCACGAGCTGACGAATCATTTCTACCATCGCCTCAACGATGCCGGGTTTATCGAGGAGCGCTCGATCGCCCAGGTCTATTCGATCGACGACGGCCGCTTTTTGCCCGATCGCTACATCACCGGCACCTGCCCGCATTGCGGCTACGAGAACGCGCGCGGCGACCAGTGCGAGAACTGCACCCGGCTGCTCGAACCCACCGACCTCATCGACGCGCGCTCGGCGATCTCGGGCAGCCGCAACCTCGAGGTCCGCCAGACCAAGCATCTGTTCCTGAAGCTCACCAAGCTCGCCGACCGGGTCGAGGAATGGATCGACTCGCGCAAGGACTGGCCGCTCCTCGTCAGCTCGATCGCCAAGGGCTGGCTCAAGGAGGGGCTGCAGGATCGCGGCATCACCCGCGACCTCAAATGGGGCGTACCGGTCGACCGCCCTGGCTTTGACGGCAAGGTGTTTTACGTGTGGTTCGACGCGCCGATCGAATATATCGGCGCCACCAAGGAATGGGCCGACGCCGCGCCGCCGGGCGAAAATCGCGATTGGAAACGCTGGTGGTATGACGCCGACGATGTCCGCTACGTCGAGTTCATGGCCAAGGACAACGTGCCGTTCCACACCGTCAGCTTCCCGGCGACGATCCTCGGCTCGGGCGAGAACTGGAAGCTCGTCGACTACATCAAGGGTTTTTCGTGGCTGACCTTTTACGGCGGCAAGTTCTCGACCAGTCAGAAGCGCGGCATCTTCCTCGACCAGGCGCTCGCCGAGTACCCGTCGGACTACTGGCGCTACTGGCTTGTCGCCAACGCCCCGGAGACAGACGACTCGTCTTTCACCTTCAGTGGCTTCGCCGGGGTGTGCAACAAGGACCTCGCCGATACTTTTGGCAACTTCGTCAACCGGACGCTGCGCTTTTGCAGCGCCCGTTTCGGTGACGCGGTACCGGCGGGCGGCGCACCCGGTGAGATGGAGGAGGAACTACACGACAAGCTCAGACACGCTCTAACGCGATACACTATTTGCTTGGAGCAAATGCGGCTGCGTAATGCGGCGGCCGAGCTGAAAGAGTTGTGGACAATCGGCAACGTCTACATCGACCGCGCGGCGCCGTGGACTCATATTAAGGCCGACCGCGACCGTGCCGCCGTAATCCTGCGAACCGCGATTAATCTAATTCGACTGTACTCGATAGTCGGCTCACCGATTATCCCGGACACCTGCGCTCAGCTGCGTGAAGCTCTGGGCGTGAAGATCAGCGAGGCGTATTGGCCACTCACCATGGCCGCGGAGCTGCGGGCGCTGCCGGCCGGTCATAAATTCCAGGTGCCGCCCCCGCTGTTCAAGAAGATCACGCCCGAGGAGGTGGCCGATCTCTCCGCGCGTTACGGCGGCGAGGAACAGGCCGAGGCCGCCGCGTAAAATCCCCTCTCCCGCATGCGGGAGAGGGTGGCGAGACGCACAGCGACGAGCCGGGTGAGGGTATGGCGCAATGAACCCTCACCCTCCCATCGCTGATGCGATGGGTTCCGCCCTCTCCCGCACTGCGGGAGAGGGGTTGGCTGGTCAGGGCGAATCGCACGGCCATTTGGGCTAGCGCCGACGCGGTGCCACGCCGCCTAACCTCGCGCGAAGCGCGAGGATGCCGGCCGCGCTTCGCCGTCGCGCCCCAATCCTGCCATATTGGCTTGTTAGGCCGCCGCGAGCGGGACGGGGAACCCGCGCGCTTCCGGCCAGGAAAACTTCGAGGACCGTGTTGGATGGCTGGCCATTCGCAATTCAAGAACATCATGTTCCGCAAGGGCGCGCAGGATAAGAAGCGCGGCAAGATGTTCACCAAGCTCATTCGGGAGTTGACCACGGCGGCGCGCATGGGCCTGCCCGACCCGGCGGCCAATCCGCGCCTGCGCGCCGCGGTGCTCGCGGCGCGCCAGGCCAACATGCCGAAGGACACGGTCGATCGTGCGATCAAGCGCGGCGCTGGCGCCGAGGCCGCCGAGAATTACGAGGAAGTGCGCTATGAGGGCTACGGGCCGGGCGGCGTCGCGGTCATCGTCGAGGCGCTGACCGACAACCGCAACCGCACCGCCAGCGATGTGCGCGCTGCCTTTACCAAGGCCGCGGGCGCGCTCGGCGAGACCAATTCGGTGAGCTTCATGTTCGACCGCGCCGGCGAGATTGTCTATCCGGCCGCGACCGCGAGCCCCGACGCCATGCTCGAAGCTGCGATCGAATGCGGCGCGAGCGATGTCGAGAGCGACGACGAGCGCCATCTCGTGCTGTCCGAGGTCGGCGATTTCAACGAGGTGCGCGACGCGCTCGAACAGCGCTTCGGCGAGGCCCAGTCGGCGAAGCTGACCTGGCGGCCGAAGACCACCTCGCCGATCGACGAGGACACCGCGACGAGCCTCTTCAGGCTGCTCGAAACCTTGGAGGACAGCGACGACGTGCAAAACGTCTATGCCAATTTCGAGGTTGGCGAGGACGTCATGGCGCGGCTCAGCGCGTGATGATGCGGGAGGAGAGCGTCGTTCTCCACTCCCTTTCCGCCCCCGGGGGCGGAGCAGGAGGCAGCCGGCGCCTCGCCGCGGGCGAGGGAAATTAGATGCGCGTTCTCGGTCTCGATCCGGGGTTGCGCCACACCGGCTGGGGGGTGATCGACGTCGATGGCAATCGCCTGATGCATGTCGCCGACGGCGTCGCCAGCGCCCCCGCCGATCTGCCGCTTGGCGAGCGGCTCGTCGCGCTGTTCCGCCAAGTGGGCGAGGTGCTGGAGCGCTTCCGCCCGGATGCCGCGGCGGTCGAGGAGACCTTCGTCAACAAGAACCCGGCCTCGACCTTGAAGCTCGGGGTTGCACGCGGCGTCGTGCTGCTGGCGCCGGCCGAGCGCGGTGTGCCGGTGTCGGAATATTCGGCGAACCTCGTCAAGAAATCGGTGGTCGGCGCCGGCCATGCCGAGAAAACCCAGGTGCAGATGATGGTGCGACGGCTGCTGCCCGGCTGCGCGGTGGTCAAGGCCGACGCCGCAGACGCGCTGGCGGTGGCGATCTGTCACGCCCATCAC
>JASHUW010000233.1 GCA_030039815.1 Alphaproteobacteria bacterium | reverse complement strand
GCGGTAGCGAGCGGCAACGGATGGACGCCGAGCCGCAACGGCACCGGCAGCAGCCGGGCGATGAACGGCGCGACCGCGACCGGCACTAGCGCACCGAGCACCAGCCCGGCGGCAATGCCGATCAATGCGAGGATGCCGATCTGCACGGCATAGGTCGCGAAGACCAGCCGGGCCGAGGCGCCGAGCGACTTCAAGGTCGCGATCGTCGCGGTCTTGGCGGCGACGAAATACGACACCGCGCTGGCGATGCCGATCCCGCCGACCAAGAGGGCGGTAATCCCGACCAGGCCGAGGAACAGCGCGATGCGATCGATAAAGCGCTGCAGAGAGGGGCTCGCCTCGCTCGCGGTGCGCACCTCCCAGCCCGCGTCGGGGAACTTGTCGCGCGCCTCCTCTACCCAGGCGCCCGCGTCGCGCCCCGCCGGCAGCCTCACGCGGTAGTCGTAATTGATCAGCGCTCCGGGCTGCAGCAGCCCGGTTGTGGGCAGCGCCGCCATCGCCACGATGACCCCCGGACCGAACGCCAGACCCGAAAATGCCGCGTCGGGCGCACGCTGCAACGTCGCGCGCAGGACGAACTGCGCCGCGCCGATCTTGAATTTGTCGCCGGTTTTGAGCCCGAGCCGTGTCGCGACCGCCGGATCGACCACCGCGCCGTAAACGCCGTCGCGTACCCCCAAGGCCGCGGCGACGTTGCCCGTTTCAGTGCTGGCGTTGGTGCCAGCCCCGTCCCAGCCGCTATGCGGCTCTCCCTCCCCCGTGGCCCAAGTCTTAGGTCCACTTGGGGAGGGTTGGGGTGGGGGTCGCCCCGAACCGTCCGATCTGGATGTGTCAGAATCCCGAGGAAGCGCCGGATTTGTTTGAACGGCGCCATACAGCGGATAGGCGTCATCGACCGCCTTCAACTCGATCAGTGTGTGCTTGGCGCCGTCGAGCGATACCGCCATCGACTGCAGCAACGCGATTTCCGACACCGTGCCGCTGCGGTAGAGAAATTGCCGCTCGGCCGGGCTGGCCTCGCGATGCACCAGCCGCGCCGCGACATCGCCGCCAAACAGCACGCGCGCATCGTCATGGATCGCCGCATCGACCGTGGCGCCGAGCGAGCCGATGCCGGCGATCGCCGCGACCCCGAGCACCAGGCAGGCGAGAAAGATGCGAAACCCGCGCACCCCGCCGCGCAGCTCGCGCAACGCCAGACGGACGGGGAAAAACGTTCGCATGTCTTATCCCTCTCCGCCCATTGGGAGGAGAGGGTGTCCGATGCGAAGCCGAGGGCGGGTGAGGTGGGCACGAGGTGGCACCTCTGGAATCCCCCGCCTCACCCCGACCCTCTCCACCCCCGGGGGTGGAGAGGGAGATATTCTGCGAGCGATTTTCATCACAGCGCCCGACGCAGCGGGGCGGCGCGGCGGTCGTCGACGATACGCCCGTCGCTCATCTGCAGCTGGCGCTCGCAGCGTTCGGCCAGCCGGGCATCATGGGTGATCAGCAACAGGCTCGTGCCCTGGCGCGCGTGCTCGGCGAACAGGCAATCGATGACGATGTCGCCGGTCGTGCCGTCGAGATTGCCGGTCAGCTCGTCGGCGAGGATGAGCCGGGGCGCCGCGACAAAAGCGCGGGCGATCGCGACGCGCTGCTGCTCGCCGCCGGAAAGCTGCGCCGGGTAATGCGTGAGACGATGGTCGAGGCCCACCCTGTCGAGCGCCGCCGCGGCGCGCGCGAACGCGTCGCTCGCGCCTGCCAGCTCCAGTGGAATCGCGACGTTTTCCAGCGCGGTCATGGTCGGGATCAGGTGGAACGCCTGGAACACGATGCCGACATGGGCGCGCCGCAGCCGCGCCAGGCCGTCCTCGTCGAGCGCGCCGAGGTCTTGGCCGGCGACCGCGACCCGGCCGCGGGTCGGCCGCTCGAGCCCGGCCGCCACCATCATCAGGGTCGACTTGCCCGAGCCCGACGGCCCCAGCAGGGCCACCGTCTCGCCCGTGCCGATCTCCAGCGAAATCCCGCGCAAAATGTTGACGGGGCCGGCCGCGCTCCCCAGTGTTAAATGAACATCCTTCAGAACCACGATTGGGCTCTCGGAATGGGGCGAGACGGTCATGTCGAGTCAAACCGGAGAGCCGCGCAAAAGCTCCGTCGATATGGCGTGGCCGGGGCCGTTTTCAACGCGATATTGTTGCTCGCCGCCGTGCCGGCCCCAGCCAAGTCACCCGAAGTGCTCGCCTTTGGCGACAGCCTGACGGCGGGGCTCGGCCTGCCGGCGAGCGAAGCGTTTCCCGCGCAACTGCAGGCGCGGCTCAAGGGCGAAGGGATCGACGTCAAGATCGTCAATGCCGGCGTCTCGGGCGATACCACGACCGACGGGCTCGCGCGGCTCGACTGGGCGCTCGCCGACAAGCCGGATTACGTGATCCTCGCGCTTGGCGCCAACGATGCGCTGCGCGGCATCGACCCCAAGATCGTGCGCGCCAATCTCGACGAGATGATCGATAAGATCGCGGCCTCAGGCGCCAAAATCCTGCTGCTCGGCATGCTGGCCCCGGCCAACTGGGGCGCGCGGTACGCGGATGAATTCGATGCGATCTATCCCGACCTGGCAAAGGCGCACGGTGTGCCGCTCTATCCGTTCCTTCTGGAGGGCGTGGCGATGAACCCAGCACTGAACCAGCCCGACGGGCTGCACCCGAACGAACGCGGCGTCGCGGTGATGGTCGATCACATCGCGCCACTGGTGGCGAAGATGATCGCCGGCGCGAGCGCGGAGAGCAAGTCGTGAGCGCCGGCTTCACCGCGGCTTTCGCCTCGGGCGATCCGGCGACGCTTGGCGCCCGGCTCGTCGCCCAGTTGCCGCGCGAGGCGGAGGCGACGCTTGGCATCCTCTATGTCAGCGAGCCGGCGGCACAGGTCCTGCCGCAGCTGGTCGACGAGCTGGCCTCCGGAACCGGTATCGATCACTGGACCGGCGGCGTCGGCCTCGGCGTCTGCGCCGCCGGCGAGGAAGTCTACGACCAGCCCGCCGCCGCGGTGCTGACCGCCGCGGTGCCGGAGGATTCGTTCCGCATCTTCGCCTCGACCGGCGACCCCGCCGCCGACCTGCCGCGTCTGCACGGCAGGTGGATCGAGGCGATGCAGCCGATCCTCGCGCTGGTGCACGCCGACCCGCGCTGCCCCGATCTGCTGCGCGCCACGGTTGACGCGGGCGCGGCGACCGGGGCGTTTCTGGTCGGCGGCCTGGTCTCGCACCGCACCGGCGCGACACTCGTCGCGCGTACCGGTCGCGGCAACGCGCCGGGCGTCGACGCCGGCGGCATGGCCGGGCTGATGCTCGCGCCCGATGTCGGCGTGGCGACGGCGCTCTCCCAAGGCTGCATGCCCATTGGCCCGGTGCGGCGGATCGACGAAGCCCGCGACAATGTCGTGATGGTGATCGACGGGCGGCCCGCGCTCGACGTGTTCCGCGAGGATATCGGCCCGGAATTGGCGCAAAACATGCGCCGGGTCGGCGGCATCATTTTCGCCGGGCTGCCGGTGACCGGCTCCGATACCGGCGACTACCTGGTGCGCAATCTGATGGCGATCGACCCGGGCCAGGGCTGGATCGTGCTCGGCGCCGAGGTGTCGCCGGGCGATCCAATCCTGTTCTGCCGCCGCGATCCGGAAAGCGCCAAGCAGGACCTGACGCGGATGGTCAGGCAGCTGGCCGGGCGCCTCTCTGGCCCGCCCAAGGCCGGGGTGTATGTCAGCTGCGTCGCGCGCGGCGTCTCGCTGTTCGGCGAGGAAGGGGTCGAAGCGACGGTGATCCGCGAGGCGCTCGGCGATTTCCCGCTGGTCGGGTTCTTCGCCAATGGCGAAATCTCGCGCGACCGGCTCTACGGCCACACCGGGATTTTGACGCTGTTTACGTGACCTGTCGTCCCGGCGAAAGCCGGGACGACAATAAGAAATAAGGGCAACGAATGCTCCGCCTCTTTGTCGGGATCGAGTTTCCCCCGGAATTGAAGCTCCGCCTGTCGCTGCTGCAGAGCGGCGTGACGGGCGCGAAATGGGTCGATCCGGGCAATTTCCACCTGACCCTGCGATTTATCGGCGAGGTCGACGAAGGCACGGCGGCGGATGTCGACGAAACCCTTCTGCGCCTCAAGGCGCGGCCGTTTTCGCTGCAGCTCGCGGGCGCCGGCGTGTTCGGCAACGGCAAGCCGCGCCAGCTCTGGATCGGGGTCGATCGCGAGCCGGCGCTCAGTACGTTGCAGAGCAAGATCGAGCAGGCGTTGATCCGCGCCGGGCTACCGCCGGAGCCACGCAAATTCGCCCCGCACGTGACGCTCGCCCGGCTGCGCGACCCGAAGCGCACTGACATTCAGCATTTTCTGCACTCACATGCGCAATTCCGTGCGGAGCCGCTGCGCGTCGAACAGTTCAGCCTGATCGCCAGCTATCCGACCAAGGCCGGCTCGGTTTATGAAGACCAAGCGGATTATGAATTGAAGGGATGAGGGGGCCGCGATGGCGCACTGGCTGGTGAAATCCGAACCGGCGAAATATCCGTGGGCGCAGATGGTCAAGGACAAGCGCACCCATTGGGACGGCGTCCACAATTTCCAGGCCGCCAACAACATGAAAGCGATGAAGGAGGGCGAGCGCGCCTTCTTCTACCACTCGAACGAGGGCAAGGAGATCGTCGGCGTGGTCGAGATCGTGCGCGGGTTCTACCCGAACCCGGACGAGCCGAGCCCACATTTCGGGCTCGTCGATGTCGCGCCGGTGATGCCGGTCAACAAACCGGTGACGCTGGCCGAGATGAAGACGACGCCGGAACTCAAGAACATGGCACTGATCCGGCAGTCGCGACTCTCTGTCTGCCCGGTCACCGACGCCGAATGGGCAGCCGTCTGCAAGATGGCGGGGATCAAGGCTTAACCTTTCCCTCTCCCGCTTGCGGGAGAGGGTGCCGAGCGGAGCGAGGCGGGTGAGGGTCAATGGCTAGCGAAACCGCACGCCACCTCCGAAGGAATCAAACGGACGCCGAGCGGCGATTATGGCTGGCGCTACGCGATCGCAGACTCGCGGGATATAAATTTCGACGCCAGCGTCCGATTGGCCCTTACATCGCCGATTTTGTCTCGATCAGCCATCGCCTGGTCATCGAAGTCGACGGGAGCCAGCACGCCGACAGCGAAACAGATGGGCGGCGAACTGCGTGGCTGGAGCGTCACGGCTGGCACGTTATCAGGGTCTGGAACAACGACGTGTCGCAAAGCGCTGCGGCGGTTGCCGAGCACATCCTCGAGAGTATTCGGGGACGGCCTACCCTCACCCTCCCATCGCTGCCGCGATGGGCCCCTCCCTCTCCCGCAAGCGGTAGAGGGGTCTAGGTGCCGCATTCGTGAGACAAAAAATTGCGCCCTCACTCACTCTGCGCCATATCTCACGAAAGCGTTCAGTCGTACCCGGGAGGAGTGAGATGCCGGACGGCAATTTGATCGAGATCACCACGCACGCGAAGATCGGCAAGATCACCGAGGAGCAGTATTTCCAGCTCTACAGGGAGTCGATCGACGACCCCAGCGGGTTCTGGGGTCGCGAGGGCAAACGGCTCGACTGGATCAAGCCCTACACCAAGGTGATGAACGCCTCTTATGACGGCGATGTATCGATCAAATGGTACGAGGACGGCACGCTCAACGCCTCCTACAATTGCATCGACCGGCACCTCGCGAAGCACGGCGACCAGGTCGCGATCCTCTGGGAAGGTGATGACCCGAAGGAAGACCGCAAGGTCACCTACAAGGAGCTGCACGAGGCCGTCAGCCGCCTCGCTAATGTGCTGAAGTCGCGCGGCGTCAAGAAGGGCGACCGGGTCACGATCTACATGCCGATGATCCCCGAGGCGGCGTTCGCGATGCTCGCCTGCGCGCGGATCGGCGCGATC
>JASHUW010000232.1 GCA_030039815.1 Alphaproteobacteria bacterium | reverse complement strand
GCGCAAAGCGCCGGGCAACCGGGCGATCGCGATGCGGGTAGGTCGCGCCGTATTCGGTGTCGAGGCCGCTCGCGGAGATGAAGCATCGCGCACCGGGATTCGAGTGGCGATAGAGCGATTTCAGCAGCCGGCGCAGCTCGCTGTAACGGATGCAGCCCATCATCCGCTGCGAGTAGATTACATCGAGCGGCGGCGAGATCGCCGATAGCCTGACGCGACGCACGTCGATCTGATGGAAATGGATCGCGGTGCGGCCGAGTGCGGTGTTGAAACTTTCGATCGCGTCGCGTTGGTCGGTCAAATCGACGAAGGTCACATTCGCGCCGAGCTGCGCCATGCGCCGCGTCTGAGCGCCATTGCCGCCACCAATGTCGATGGCTTCGAGCAGCCTGCCCGCTGTGATTTGCTGTCCGATGAAGTCGAGGCAAGCCGTGTCCAGCTCATCGATCCGTTGCGAGGAGACGTTGCTGCCGTGCAGACCGGTGGTCGGCACCAGCCGATCGCCGTAAAGGTTCATCGCTTCGATCATCGCCACCCACCTCATCGTTTAACTGATTTACCGTTGCAGCTTATGCCCGCGTACTCACATTTATGCGGCGCTGGCCCTTGAACGGAACATTACAAGAACATATATCAGAAGATCATTCATTCGGCCAGCCCGTTTCATGCGACAACCACCTCCGGCACCACCTGATCCCACCGCCTGTTATCCTCCTGTTATCGGAATCGAGATTCAGGAAAATCAATGGCTTGATCCTGATCTTTTTTTGCATCCCGACGCCGCGGACCACTTCACCAAAGGGCTGCCCCCGCGGCGCGGCACGGCTGCGCGACCGCCAGCCGCGCCTGTCGCGCTTGCACGCAACTCGTCCCGCCGGCGCGCCGCGGTTGCATGGGCTCGGCCGTGAGCCATGCCGAGAATGCCGGCTCGGTCCATGATCAGCATGCTATAGTTTTCCCCGCAGAGCCGGTTGAACCGCTTCTAAGAACACGAGGAGGAACCCGATGGCGTACGACGTGTTGCTGAAGAACGGACGGGTGATCGACGGCTCGGGGATGCCCGGGTTCCACGGCGATGTCGCGGTGAAGGACGGCAAAATCGCCGAGATCGGCAAGCTATCGGGCGCGGCCGGCGAGGTCATCGATGTCGGCGGGCAAGTGATCGCGCCGGGTTTTATCGACAACCATTGCCATTACGACGCGCAGGTCACCTGGGACCCGATGTGCTCGTTCTCGTGCGACCACGGCGCGACCAGCGTGGTGATCGGCAATTGCTCGCTCTCGCTCGCCCCGGTGAAGAAGGGCAAGGAACAGCGCATGGCGGAGTTCCTCTCTTACGTCGAGGCGATCCCGATGGAGGTGCTCAACACCATCGAGGTCGATTGGGAGACCTTCCCGCAATACATGGACAAGCTCGACAAGAACCTCGGGGTCAATGTCGGCACGCTGATCGGCCACACCGCGGTGCGCTATTATGTGATGGGCGATGCCTGCCAGGTGCGCGCGGCCACGGATGCCGAGCTCCAGCAAATGCAGGCGGTCGTGCGCGATGGCATGGAAGGCGGCGCGCTCGGCCTTTCGGTGTCGCGCAACCGCGGCCATTACGACCCGCAGGGCCTGCACATCCCGGCGCTGTGGGCCGATGAGAAGGAGATCTTCGCGCTCGCCGACGTGCTGCGCGAGATGGGCACCGGCATCATCCAGTCGGGTGGCGGCCGCGAGGCCGAGATGAAAGACGGGCTGATGGCGCGCCTCTCCGAAGCCACCGGACGGCCTGTCGTCTACAACAATCTCGGCCAGTCGGTGCGCCGGCCGGGCGAATGGAAGAAGCACATGGACCGGGTCGACGAGACCTCGGCCAAGGGCATCCGCGCCTATCCGCTGTGCTCGCCGAACACCACGACGCAGACCTTCGACATGAAGAACACCCAGGTGTTCCGCGGCTCGCCGACCTGGCACCCGATCCTCCTCGCGAGCAACGAGGAGAAGCTGCGCGCCTATGCCGACAAGGGCGTCCGCGCCAAGCTCCACGAAGAGATGATCGAGTGGAAGGTCGAGATCCCGGGCGGGACGATCTCGCGTGAGTGGTACAAGTACATCTGGGTCGAGGAGCCGAAGCTCGAAAAGAACGCCGGGCTGAAAGGCCTCACCCTCGAACAGCTCGCCAAGAAACAAGGCAAGGGCATCATCGAGGCGTTCCTCGACCTCGTGATCGAAGAAAAGCTCGAAACCGTCTTCATGCAGGCCGAGAACAACATCGACGTCGACGCGATGCGGGAGATTTTGAACTACCCGAACGCGCTGATCGGCCTCAGCGACGGCGGCGCGCACGTGCAGTTCCACGGCGGGTACGGGTTCTCGACCCGGCTCTTGGGCGAATGGGTGCGCGAAAAGCAGGTTATGACGCTAGAAAACGCGGTGCGGCGTCTGACGTTCGACTCGGCCTCGACCTTCGGCCTCTATGACCGCGGCCTCCTGCGTCCGGGCATGACCGCCGACATCACCGTGTTCGACCCCGACACGGTGAAGCCGCTGCCCGAGTTCATCGTGCACGACTTCCCGGCCGGCGGCTGGCGCTTCAAGGAGCCGGCGGCGGGCATCTATGCCACTTTCGTCAACGGCAAGATGCTGATGAAGGAGGGCAGTCATACCGGCAACCTGCCCGGCCGCGTGCTGCGCAACTCGCGCTACCAGGCGAGCCACCAGTAAGGAAAATCAGCAAGGCAGCCCCTCCCGCCACAAGACGGGAGGGGCTTTTTGTTATCTCTCGGCTGCCTACTTAACTATCGCCTTCCCCGGGCTTGACCCGGGGGTCTATGTCTTCAGTTTCACGGTCCGCAAACGAAGACGTGGATGGCCGGGTCGAGCCCGGCCAAAGCGACATAGAGAAGCTTCGATGGAGAAAGCCATGTCGCTGAACCAGCCGGATCTTGGCGCATCGTTTCGCCGCTCGCTGCATGACCACTGGCGCGCCTTCCTGATCGAGGGGATCGTGCTGGTGATCCTCGGCATCGCCGCGATCGCGCTGCCGCCCATCGCCGGGCTCGCGGTGACGGTGGTGCTCGGCTGGCTGTTCCTGATCGGCGGCGCGGTCGGCCTCATCGCGACATTCAACCAGAAAAATGCGCCCGGTTTCTGGTGGGCGCTGTTCTCGGCTGCGATCGCGGTGCTGGCAGGTGGAGTCCTGTTGGCGAACCCGGCGCAGGGCCTCATAACGCTGACCTATGTGCTGATCGCGTTCTTCCTGATCGACGGGATCATCATCATCGTCATGGCGTTCGAGCATCGCCGCGAGCTCAGCGGCCGCTGGGAATGGATGATGCTCGGCGGCGTGATGGACCTCATCCTCGCGGCGATCATCATTTCCGGCCTGCCGGGCACGTTGGCCTGGGCGCTGGGGTTGCTGGTCGGCATCGACCTGGTGTTCGGCGGCATGTCGCTGATCGCGATGGCGCTGTCGGCACGCAACAGCGCTGCCTAGCCGAGGCTCAGCACCGTCCACAGCACGACAAAGCCGGCGATGGCGAGCCCGGCATGGAACGCCACGAGGACGCCTGGCGGCCGCACCCGGAACAACAGGATCGCGAAGCCAAGGATCAGCGCCAAGCCGACAAAGACGGCGGAAGCCGGACCGAACCCCGCGGTGCCCATCGCGCTTGCCGGCAGGCCGCGATAAAGCGCCCACAACAGGACCACCAAGCCCGCTGCGCCAAACACGCCATGAACCAGCCTGATCGGCCAGGGCAGCCGCCGCGCGGTGACGCGGAGATAGGGCAACGCCAGAGCGCTGCCCAGCACCACCGTCGCGCAGAGGATGTAGAAGGCCAGTTGTAGATAAGACAACTCGATCCCCTTGGCCGGACTTGATCCGGCCATCCAGGAATAAGAGGAAGCTATTCGTAGACCCCCGGGTCAAGCCCGGGGGAGGGGGATTATCAAGGACGGTCGCGGCTCTACGCGGTCACTTCGCCGCGTCTTTCATCGCCGGCTTCGGCCGGAAATGCGGCATGACCTCCTCGGCGACGATCTGGAACTGCTCGAGCATGAGCTCCTTGGGCGTGGTCAACGGCGGCGACAGGCTCATCAGCTCCATGCCGGGATAGTCTTCCTCGATCTTTTTGAGCCGTTCGACCAGATCCTGCGGTGAGCCGGCAAACCACGAACCGAGGTTCACATAGTGCTCGACGCTCGGCACGCCAGCCGCGTCCCAGCCTCCGCGTTTGGCGACTGCGGCAACCTGCGCCGGGATCAGGCCCGGCACAAAGCCCAATGGCGCGAACATCTTGGCGTGCTCTTCATAAAGCGGCTTCAGCGCCTTGAGCGCGGCCTCCTTGGTCTTGCCGACCATGAAGTGGATGCCGATTGTCAGGTTCTCGCCGAGCTTCCAGTTCTTGCCAGCGCGATGCGCGGCGTCCATGTAGCCTTGGATCGGCCCGGCCTGCATCGTCGCCGCGCCGCCGCCGACCGCGCCCTTGATGTTGTGCTTGACCATGAAGTCGAGCCCACGCGGGTTGGCGCTGACGATCGGCTGCCAGCACTCAACAGGTATGTTGACCGGGCGCGGGACCAGGCTCAGCTCCTTCAGATCATAGCCGCGATACGGCACGTTGGGCGGCAGCGTGTAGTGCTGGCCCTTGTGCGAGAAGGTCTCGTTGTTGAAGGCCTTCATGATGATCTCGACCTGTTCCTCGAACAGCTCGCGATTGGCGTCACCATCCATCATCGGCGCGCCGAAGGTCTCGACCTCGCGGGTGTGGTAGCCGCGCCCGACGCCGAACACGGTGCGGCCCTTGGTGAGGATATCGGCGACCGCGAAATCCTCGGCGAGGCGCAGCGGGTGCCACATCGGCGTGATGTTGAAGCCGCAGCCAATCTTGATGTTCTGGGTGACGTGGCAGAGGTGCACGGCCAGCATCAGGATGTTGGGGATGCACTCGTAGCCCTCATGCTGGAAGTGGTGCTCGGCCATCCACATCATGTCGTAGCCGAGCCGATCCATCGTCTTGGCGATCGCCTCCGACTTCTCGAACACGCCGGCGAGCTGGTCGTTGGTGAAACGCCGCTCGTTGGCCGGGGTGGCGTCCTGACCGTGATCGGGGAAATCGATATGGCCGGCATAGACGGTGGTGAATTTGCTGATCGCCATGGGTGCTTCCTTTCCCGATTACGCCGACATTGCGAGGAGCCGCGGGCGACGCGGCAATCTCGATTCGTCTGGGCCCTCTTGCGCACGAGATTGCTTCGCTGCGCTCGCATTGACAACGGGGATGCTCAATCCACCAGCTTCTGAAAGAGATAGGTGAATTCGAGGGCGTTGCGCCGCGCGCGCTCCCTGAGGTTGGCGGCGGCCGCGTGCCCGCCGTCGATATTCTC
>JASHUW010000231.1 GCA_030039815.1 Alphaproteobacteria bacterium | reverse complement strand
CTCGAACAGTTCAACATGCAATGCTGGGCACTGACCGCCGAGGCATTCCACGACACCGCGTCGTGGATCTGGCTGTACCAGCACTTCGGCTATACCGGCGACTACGAATTCATCTATTTCGAATAGCAGCGAGACGACGATGCAGATCAAGACAGGCCGCGCCGGCATTCTCGCGGAGTCGCGCAAGCCGCTGGTGGTCGACGAGATCGAGATGCCCGAGGCGCTCGATGCCGGACAGGTGCTCGTCCGGGTGCTCTATACGACGATCTGCGGTGCGCAGATCAACGAGATCGACGCGGTCAAGGGGGTTGACAAGTTCCTGCCGCACCTGCTCGGCCACGAGGCTTCGGCCGAGGTGATCGAGATCGGCCCCGGCGTCACCACGGTCAAGCCCGGCGACACCGTGGTGCTGCACTGGCGGCCGAGCAACGGCATCCAGAGCCGCACCCCCGCCTATCGCTGGCGCGGGCAGAAGCTCAACGCCGGCTGGGTCACGACATTCAACGAATTTGCGGTCATTTCGGAAAATCGGATGACCGTGATCCCGTCGGATTTCGACCTCAAGATCGCGCCGCTCTTCGGCTGCGCGGTGACCACGGCGGCGGGCGTCGTCAATAACGACGCCAAACTGAAGATCGGCGAGTCGGTGGTCATTTTCGGGGTGGGCGGGGTCGGCCTCAATCTGGTGCAGTTCGCGGCGCTCGCCGGCGGCTACCCGATCGTCGCAATCGATCTGCTCGACCATAAGCTCGAGATGGCGAAGGCGCGCGGCGCGACGCATTGCATCAACGCCGGAACCACCGGCGACGTCGCCGGCGCGATCCGCGACATCGTCGGCACGGGCGGACCGGATAAGGTGTTCGAGACGACCGGCGTCAAATCCGTGATCGAGATGGCCTACGACCTGACCCACGCGGACGGGACGATTGTCCTCGTTGGGGTGCCGAACGAAAAGGTGACGATCTACACGCTGCCGATCCACTTCAACAAAATCCTCACCGGCTCGCATGGTGGCGACGCGCGGCCGCAGATCGACATTCCGCGCATCATCAAGCTGGTAAAGGCCGGGCGGATATCGTTCGACGGCATCATCACCGACGAATTCTCGCTCGAAGACATCAATCCGGCCTTTGATCTCGTACGCAGCGGCAAGGCCGGGCGGGTGTTGCTGCGCATCGCCGACCGCTAGGCTGGCGACGGCGAAGACAAACCCGGTATTATCCTCGCCGCGGCAAGGTGCCAGCGAGCCGTCGGCGTCGTGCGATCGAGGTAGCTGCATGGCGTTGCAAACGAGAGGTCGGGAGATGGTCGCGTGACCCGCAAGGTCGCGATGATTACCGGCGTCACCGGCCAGGACGGCGCCTATCTCGCGGAATTTCTGCTCGGAAAGGGCTATGCCGTCCACGGCATCAAGCGGCGGTCGTCGTCGTTCAACACCGCACGCGTCGACCATCTCTACCACGACCTGCATGAGAAGGGGCTGCCGTTCCGCCTGCATTACGGCGACTTGACCGACGCGACCAATCTCATCCGCCTGGTTCAGGAAATCCAGCCGACGGAAGTCTACAACTTGGCGGCGCAAAGCCATGTCCAGGTCAGCTTCGAGACGCCGGAATACACCGCGAACGCCGATGCGCTGGGGCCGCTGCGGCTGCTCGAGGCGCTGCGCATCCTCGGACTCGACAAGATCACCCGGTTCTACCAGGCCTCGACGTCGGAAATGTTTGGCAAGGCGGCGGAGTCGCCGCAGCGCGAGACGACCCCATTTCACCCGCGCAGTCCTTACGGCGTGGCCAAGGTGTACGGTTTCTGGATCACGGTGAACTACCGCGAGGCCTACGGCATCCACGCCTCGAACGGCATCCTTTTCAACCACGAAGGCCCGACGCGGGGCGAAACCTTTGTCACCCGCAAGATTTCGCGCGCGGTGGCGGCGATCCGGGCGGGGCATCAGGAGACGCTTTATCTCGGCAACCTCGACGCGCAGCGCGACTGGGGCCACGCCCGCGACTTCGTCGAGGGCATGTGGCTGATCCTGCAGCAGGGCGAGCCCGACGATTACGTGCTCGCGACCGGCGAAAGCCACAGCGTGCGCGAATTCGTCGAGGAGGCTTTCGCCCAGACCGGCCGCCGGATCGAATGGCGCGGCAACGGCCGCGAGGAGCGCGGCATCGACGCCAAAAGTGGCAAGACGCTGGTGGCGATCGATCCGCGCTATTTCCGACCGGCGGAGGTCGACCGGCTGCTGGGCGACGCGAGCAAGGCGCGCGAGCGTCTTGGCTGGCGGCCAAAGCACAGTTTCGCGGAGATCGTGCGCGAGATGGTCGAGGCCGACATCGCGCTGATCGCCGCGGAGCCGCGCCGCTTCGGCGCGACGGATTGAGGAGCCGCATGGTGCCCTTCGAGCTCCGCGGCAAGCGCGTCTTTGTCGCCGGCCACCGCGGCATGGTCGGCTCGGCGCTGGTACGACGGCTCGCCAGCGAAAATTGCGAGGTGCTGACCGTGCCGCGTCAGGCGGTCGATCTGCGCGACCAGAGCGCCGTCACCGCCTGGTTCACGCAGCACCGGCCGCAGGTGGTTTTCATGGCGGCAGCTACCGTTGGCGGCATTTACGCCAACGACACGCGGCCCGGTGACTTCCTCTTCGACAATCTGGCGATCGCGACAAATGTGGTCGACGCGGCGTATCGCAGCGATGTCGAGAAACTGATGTTCTTCGGCTCGACCTGCATCTATCCGCGCCTCGCGCCGCAGCCCATGCCGGAAGACGCGCTGCTGACCGGGCCGCTCGAACCGACCAACGAATGGTACGCGGTCGCCAAGATCGCCGGGCTCAAGCTCTGCGAGGCCTATCGTCGCCAGCACGGCCGCGATTTTGTTTCGGTGATGCCGACCAACCTCTATGGGCCCGGCGACAATTTCGACCCGTTGTCGAGCCACGTCCTGCCGGCGCTGTTGCGCCGGATCGGCGAGGCCGCGCGCGCCAGCCGGCCCACCGTCGAGATCTGGGGCAGCGGCGAACCGCGACGTGAGTTCCTTCATGTCGATGACCTCGCCGACGCCGCCGTCTTCCTGATGCGCAACTGGTCGGAGGACCAGCACATCAATATCGGCTGCGGCAGCGATATCTCGATCGCGGAGCTGGCGCGGCTAATCGCGCGCATCGTCGGGTTCGACGGCGACTTCGTCTTCGACCGCTCGAAGCCCGACGGCGCCCCGCGCAAGCTGGTCGACGTCAGCAAATTGACGGCGCTCGGCTGGCGCCCGCGCATCGATCTGGAACCGGGGATTCGCGACGTGTATCGCTGGTACCTCGACAACAAGGCCAACCGGTAGAGGTCAGAACATCTGCCCGGCGAAGCGCAGCGCCGCGAGCGGCCTGCCGGCGGCGGTGCAGCGCAACGCGGCGACCGCCGCTTCGCGCCGGCGCCAATAGCGCAGCAGCCGGGCGGTTTGGCCCGGTGGTTGCTCCGCCAGCAGACGATTGGCCAGGGACACGTGGTCACGCGCGATGCGCAACCGCTGCTCCAGGCCTCGTTTCAGGGTGAGCGAGCCGGAATGCGAATAGTAGCGATAGAGCACGGCTTCGGTCGAAGCCACCACGGTGGCCGGCGACTCCATCGCTAGGCGCAGCAGAAAAGCGCGATCCCCGGCGACGCGGTAGTCGGTTTCAAAATTGCCATGGCGCTCGAACACCGAGCGGCGAAAGGCCATCGCATTAATCGCCGGAACGCCAAGCGCAAGCTGCTCGACATCGAGCCGGCCGCTAGGCGCCGTGATCAAGAGACGCGGCCGCGCCGCAGGCGCGTCGCGCTCGATCATCAGCGCCCGCCCGGCAACGATGCCGGCTTCCGGATGCACCGCGAAACAGGCGGCGACGGTCTCTATCGCGCCCTCAGCAAGCTCGTCATCGGCGTTGAGGAACATGATATAATCGCCGCGCGCCCGCTCGATGCCGATATTCCATGCCTCGTAGATCGTACAGCCCGGCACGACGATGGTCTCAATTGCGGGGAACTTTTGGCAAATGCGGAGCGTTTCATCTCTTGATCCGCCGTCAACGACGATATGGTGGATCGCCGAGGGGGGGTTCTTAGGTACCGATTGCAAGGCCTGCTCGATATACCGGCCGGCATTGAGCGTGGCTGTGATCAGGGTCAACATGAGTTAAGTGCGATCAATCTCGCACATGCTAGACTGGGGAAACAGCAAGTCGTCGATTGGATGGATCAATCGCTTTTTCAGGATATCGCTCCAATGCGCTGCCCCCCTTCGGCGGCGGCGCATCCGACCGTATCCGTTCTGCTGCCGAGCTACAATCACGCGCACTACATCGGGGTAGCCCTGGCCGCTCTTGCCGGGCAGACCCGCGCGCCCGACGAAATCCTCGTCATCGAGGACGCCTCGACCGACGATAGCCTCGCCGTCATCGAAAGCTTTCAGGATGAGCTGCCGCAGATGCGGATATTGCGTAATCCACGCAATCTCGGCGTTAACGGGGCGATCAATCACGGGCTTCTAGAGGCGCGCGGCAGCCATGTCGTGTGCAGCGCGGCCGACGATTGGCTCGAGCCGGAATTCATCGAACGGATGACGGGCGCCACCGCCGTTCAACCGTTGGCCAAGCTGTGCGTCTCCAGCTATGTGCAATATTTCGAGGCGGATCGGCGGCGTGTCCTCCACAATCGCGATTCCGAGCTTGGCCCCTGGTTCGCGTCGGACCGGCCGGCTTATATCGCCCCGGAAGAGTTCCGCGAACTCTTGACCCAGGGTTTCGTCTGGTTGCCGCTCAACGCCTCGCTCGTCGACCGCGCGGCGCTGCTCGACATCAATGGCTACGATCCCCGGCTGCGCTGGCACGCCGACTGGTTCGCCGTCTACACGCTGGCGTTCCGGCATGGTTTCACCATAGTGCCGGAGCCGCTTTCGGTCTTCCGCATGGCCTCCGCCGGCTATTCGAGCACCGGCATGCGCGATCCCCATCAGCAGCGGCAAGTCTGCGCCGCGATCTACGACAAGCTGAGAGACCCGGAATTCGCCGATATCCGCGAGGCGTTGCGCAC
>JASHUW010000230.1 GCA_030039815.1 Alphaproteobacteria bacterium | reverse complement strand
ACCGGCGCAGCTCCAGGAGCGCCTCGAGGTCGTTGGCGAAGGCCAAATCCGCGATGCCCGAACGCTGCGTGTGGGTGAGCGCGCCGCCCAGCTCCTCGTGCGTCACGCTCTCGTGCGTCACCGTCTTCACCACGTCGGGTCCGGTGACGAACATGTAGGCGCTGTCCTCGACCATGAAGATGAAGTCGGTCATCGCCGGCGAGTAGACGGCGCCGCCGGCGCAGGGCCCCATGACGAGCGAGATCTGCGGCACCACGCCTGAGGCGAGCACATTGCGCTCGAACACCCAGGCATAGCCGGCGAGCGAGGCGACGCCCTCCTGGATGCGCGCGCCGCCGGAATCGTTGAGGCCGATCACCGGCGCCCCGACCCGCATCGCCTGATCCATGATCTTGCAGATCTTCTCGGCATGCGCCTCGGAGAGCGAGCCGCCAAAGACAGTGAAGTCCTGGCTGAAGACGAAAACCAGCCGGCCGTTGATCTCGCCGTAGCCGCTAACGACGCCGTCGCCCGGCACCGTCTCGCGGTCGATGCCGAAATCGTGGCTCCGGTGCTCGACGAACATGTCCCATTCCTCGAAGGAACCGGGGTCGAGCAGGATTTCGAGCCGCTCGCGCGCGGTCAGCTTGCCCTTGGCGTGCTGCGCCTCGATGCGCCGCTTGCCGCCGCCGAGCCGCGCCGCCGCGCGCTTTTCGTCGAGACGTTTGAGGATGTCGCTCATACCTCGCCTATTAGCATCAACGGCTGGGCAAGACCAATACGGCGGGGCAAGATCGCGTCCAGCGAAACCGGAGGGCGCAATGGCGAAGAGCGAGCTGTACGAAAAAGGCATGTCGATGCGGCGCAAACTGATGGGCGACGCCGCGGTCGAGGCCGCGTCGCAGGGGGTCTATGCCGACCCGGTGATGCAGAAATTCCTCGATGTCGCGGTCGAGAACGTGTTCGGCAATCTGTGGACGCGGCCGGGGCTCGACATCAAGACGCGGGCGCTCATCTGCGTCGTCTCCGACACCTGCATGGGGCGCGAGCCGGAACTGGCGCTGCACCTGCGCATGGCGCTGCGCCAGGGCTGGAGCGAGGAAGAGCTGACCGAGGTGTTCCTGCACCTCTCGGGTTATATCGGCGTGCCGATCATCCGCGAATGCATGCAGGTCGCCTCCAAGGTCTTCAAGGAGCCACGCGCATAAGGCGTCGCGCCGGCCCCTACGGGGGCGGGGCTAAGGATGGTCGCCGAGAACGCGCTTCCAGTTGGTGATGTCCTGCTCGGCGAGCAGCTTCTTGACGCTCGCCAGGCGCTTCGCGCAGGGCGAATCCTTCGAGAAATCCGCGCTCGCGTCGCACCCGTCGATCGCCAGGCGCACATCCGTGCCGTCATGGATCGCGTCGACGGCCTTGTTGAACGCGCGGATGCTGAGCGGCGTCAGCCCGAACACCTTGTCGTCGAAGCGCAGGGTCACGGTTTGCGCGCTGTCAGGCGCCGGTCTCGCGGCGGCGGCAGCGGTCGGCGGCGAGGTTGCGGTGCTGGTCTCCGGAGCGGTGGCGGGCGCCGCTGCTGCCGCGGTCGACCTAGCCGCCGCCGCGGCCGGCACGGGCGAGCAAGCTGGTAGCGCCTGAAGTTGCGCCGCCAGCCCGTCGGCCGCCGCGATGTCGTTGCGCAGCATGTCCATCTCCTGCTGCGCCAACTTCGCCTCGCGCGCCAGGGGCGAGTTGTCCTGCGGCGGATTGCCGGCGAGGACCAGCAGGTTCTCGTCGCGGCCGACGACGCGGTTGAGAAACTCGATTTCCTCGGCGACGTCGGGTGTCCGGCAAGTCGACTGATAGACCGGGTGGTGCGCGATCCAATCGACACGGCGATCGGCGAGCCAGCCGGGCGGCGGCAGGTCGCGCACGAGGTCGGGATTGGCCACCAGGTTCTGCGCGAGCGGGGCGGCAGGGAAGTGAACAAGCGCAAGCGATGCGGCCAAGGCCAGCGCGGCGATTCTCACGCGGGCTACCCGTCAAGCAAGGCGAGGAACCTTGCCGCCGCGTCGATGTCCGCTGCAAGGACAGCGCGGCGCTTTGCCGCTTCCGCGTCCTCGCCCCAGCCCTCGATCTGGAAGGTCTCGTCGAGCTGCGAGGCGGCGAACGCGGCCAGCGCATCGAGCCGGCCTTCGTAGAGCGCCAGCGCGATCACCAGCGAACCGCAGGCTGTGGTCGCCGCGTGCAGCGCGGTCAGGCGAAAATCGTCGAGCGAGGCGACCACGCTTGCATAGGCCTTGAGGCTCGCCGGCGATTGCGCCTTGGGCACGATGCCGGCGGTGACCATGAGCCCGGCGTCGTAGCGCCCGGCCGCCCAGTCGAGCAATGGCTGCCACACCGCCTCCTGCCGTGCGGCGAGCGCCGGCGGATGCTCGGCGCGATAGCAGAGGAGATCGGTGCCGGCGTAATTCGCGACCTCGGCGACGATCTTGTCGCGCTCTCCGCCGGTGCGGTCGATCGCGGTTGCGGCGAGACGGGTGAGCGGCATCGTCTCAGGCCTTATGTCCGGCTGCTGCGCCCCCCATTCCGCGGCGATCGCCGCGGCGAGCGCTGCGCTCGGCACACAGAGATCGCGCTTTGCCGGCGTGCGCAGCGGTCGCCCGTCGAGGGTCACGCCCCAACTGCCCTCGACCGCACGGGTCGCGGCCGTTTTGTAGACGCGCTTCATGGCGTGAGCTCAAGGTCCCGGAACGGGTCGGTGGTGTCGGCGGCAAAGCCAAGAAATTCCCACGTCCGCTTCATGTGGGGCGGCAGCGGGGCGGTGACCTTCAGCGTGAACCCGGCCGGGTGCGGGATTTCCAGCGACCTTGCATGCAGATGCAGCCGGTGCGCTGCGACGCCGCCGAGTGCATGCGCGGCCGCGCCGCCGTATTTGCCGTCGCCAAGGATCGGCGTGCCGATCGCCGCGCAATGCGCGCGCAGCTGATGGGTGCGGCCGGTGAGCGGCAGCAGCGCCAGCCAGCTTGCGCGGTCGCCGGCGCT
>JASHUW010000229.1 GCA_030039815.1 Alphaproteobacteria bacterium | reverse complement strand
GCAACGGGCGCGCTCGGCGCCTCGATCGAGAGCCGCTACCGGCTGATCGGCATCGTCGCGACGGGGCCGAAGAGGAAAGCCTTTGTCGCCGAGGGCGCGCGCCGGCTCGAAATCGCCGAGGGCGACACGCTCGACGGCTGGACCGTGACCGAGATCGGCCAGGACCGCGTGCGGCTGACCTCGCCGGCCGGAGAAGCGGCGCTGAAGCTGGCGCCGGGCGCGGTGGAGGCTCCCAAGAAGCCTCAGTGAGAATTGGCGAGCGCCTCGGCCTTGGCCACAAGGCGATGCAATGCGAGACGCTGGTTGGCCGATAGCGGATGGTCGTCGTCGCCGAGCGACAGCGCGCCATCGGGTGACACGTCGAGCCCGCCCTTGGCGATCAGGTCGCGCATTTCGAGCAGCAGGCGCTCGAACCCGGCACCGCCCAAATCCCAGTTGCGCACCGGGCCGCTATCGAGATGGATGAAATGCGAGTTGGGGTACCAGCCGACCCCGCCGCGCCGCATCGCCCGCGCCGTCTCCATCGCCACGTCGAGCCGCGCCGGCAGGTAGATGTCGAGCGCCCTGCCGTAGATGTGCTGCGAATTGTCGGCGACGCCGAACGTCGTGCGCGCCAGCATCTCATTGGTCTCGCGGGTGCGGTAGGCGGAGAGCACGGTCGCCTCCCGCGCGCCGACCGCGGCCATGACGTCGGCGAGAAAATCGAGCGCCGCGACATCATAGGCGATCGTCTCGCCCGAGTGGAAATCGCGCAGGAAGGCGGACAAATCCTCCATCGCCGCGGGGATCGGGCCGACCGCATCGCGGTAGGGGCCGCTGAAGGTCTCGCCGGTATGGGCGTTGATCAGCTTGAGGCGGCGCGGTTCGGGCGGCGGTGACGGCGCGGCGCGCGCCGCCGTCGGCGCGGCCAAGGCCATCGAGAGGAGGGATAGAAACACCCGCCGGTCCATAACGAGCGAGGGTAGCACCGATTTCCCTCTCCGCCCATTGGAGGGAGAGGGTGGCTGCGGCGAAGCGGCGGCCAGGTGAGGTGGGCACGCAGCGACGCTTCTGGAATCCCCCACCTCACCTAACCTCTCCGCCCCCCGAGGGCGGAGAGGGACTTCACCTCGAAGGGACAAAATCCTGCTGCTGCACCTTGTCGGTGACGGTGAAGGGCTTGCCGTCGGGGCCGAGATAAAGCTGCTGCATCTCGGGCAGGGTGAAGGGGCGCGAACCGATGCGGCCGAAGATCGCGATCTGGTGCCCGGTCTCGTCGACCGCGCGGTCGCGCTCAAGACCGCGCGACAGCGACAGCGCCGGTGACTCGGTCGGATACCAGGCGATCAGCTCGGGTTTCGGGGTCGGCGAGAAACCGTAGAAATTCGGCTGCGATGCGGGCGAGTCGAGCTGGATCACCTTCAGCCCGTTCACCCCGTCGGCGACATAGGCGAAGTCCGAGGCGTTGGTGGCGCCGATCACCACGTCGCGCGCGTCGTTGAGCTTGCCGTCGGCGGTGTACATCTGCTGGACGACGGGGTGCTCGGGCTTCTCGACATCGATGATCGCCAAGCCGTCGCGCCCATCGGCGACATAGGCATAGGTGCGCGCGACAAAGACGTGGTGCGCATCGGCAAGCGGGACATGCGCCGTCGGTACGAGCGCCGGCTTGTCCGGGTTGGTCACATCGACGACATCGAGCCCGGCGCCGTCGGCGACGAACAGGTAGCGGAACTGCACCACCGCCGAGCGCGGGTCGCGGATCGGGACGACCGCCACCAGCCGCGGGTGCAGCGGATCATCCATATCCAGCTCGACGATGCCGGCATCGGCCAATACGTAAAAGCGGGTACCGGCGATGGCGATGTTGCGCGCGCCCTTGAGGATGTCGTTCTCGTTCCAGGTCAGCGCGCGGCTGAAGAAATTGTTGCGCGGCTCCTGGTCCTGCAGGGTGTTGACGTTGACGACGATGAGTCCCTCCACCGCGTCGGTGACATAGGCGTAGTTGTAGATCGGGTGCATCACCTCTTCTTCGTTGGCGCCGCGCATCAGTGACGCGAAGTTCTGGCTGAAGTCGAGCGGTTCGTTCAGCCCGGCGTTGCGCAGCGGGTTGATCGGCTGGTTGGTCGGCAGCACGACGCAGGTCGCATCGGTCGAGGCGATGTGGGTGTCCTGGCCCAGCGGCGAAAACGGCGCGGTGATGATGCGTTCGGAGAAGCCCTTGTTGCCGACGCTCGCCACGTCGTAGGCGCGCATGCCCTTGCTGCCCTCGGCGACGTAGAGGTATTCGCCGCGCAGCTGGATGCAGTTGGCGTCATTAGACGAATGGCCATGCGCTTCTTGGAGCCTGCGGCCGTTGGCGAGATGCTTCGCGTAGTAATCGGGGTAGGCGTATTTGTGCAGGTAGCTGCCGATTACCGCCTGCGGCTCGTCCCATTCGGTGACGCGCACCGCCTCGATGTCGCTTTGTTCGCCGACATAGGCGTCATAGCCGACGAGATTGACGAAATCGGTGCCGAGCAGCAGCAGCTGGGCCATGATCGCGTTGTTATCGTTGTCCTTCGAGATATGGCAGTCGGTGCAGGTCTTGGTTTCGGTGCGCCGCTCGGTATGCGGGTAGTGCGGCGAGAAGGCCTGGCTAGAGAACCCGGCCGCCGAGACCGGCGGCTGCTGCACGTAAATGTGCTCGCGGTTGATGTTGGTCGACGACAGCACCAGGGCCGAGCGCGAGGCGATGGGCGCGATGATGTTGTTCTTGACCGTGCTGTGGCGGCCTAATTGGAACATGTCCTCGCGCGCGACCTCGGGGTTGTAGGTCGCGTAGTTGCGGGTGAATTCGCCTTCGAAATGGTGCCGCGCCGTGTGCTGGTCGGCCTCGATCGGCAGATGGCAACCGGCGCAGCTCGTCGTCCACGAGAGGTGGCAGGTGTAACAGGCCATCTCGTCGCTCGAATGCGCGAGTTCATCCTTCGGAACGCCGGGGCCCCATCGCATCGAGGTGCCCTTCGACATCAGCTTGGCACGCGCGGCGATCGGATCGTATTTGGGGTTGCCCGGCGTCACCGTGTCCTTGACGAGCGTCACCTCCCATTCGAGGCCGGGATAGACCGCCGAGCGCTGATAGAGCTTGCCGCCGCGCCATTCAAACTGGGCGCGGCCGTCGGCGGTGCGCAGGGTCGAAAGGTCGGTGCCACCGGGCGGCGCGGCGGGCCCATGCGTCCTGAGGTCGGGATAGCGGGTCGCGGTACCGTGACAATCGGCGCAGGTAATCTCGATCGCCGCCTGCACCTCGCCATAAATGTGCCCGCTGCCGTGGACGTCCTGGGTGAAATGGCAATCGACGCATTGCATGCCGAAATCGACATGGATCGAGTCGAGGTGCACCGCCTTCTTGAACTTCTCCGGGTCGTTGGCCGGGATGATGTTGTTCATGTCGTCGAGCAGATTGCCCTTGCGGTCGCGCTTGTAGATCGCCCGGAAATTCCAGCCGTGGCCGTGATAGTCGGCGAACTGCGTGTCGCTGAGCTTGGGGTTCAGCTCATTGACGTCGGCCGAGAAATTGGGGTCGGCCCAGTTGCCGCGCGCCACCGCGCCCTCGGGATTGCGCTCGTAGGCGGCGCGCATCTCCTCGTCTGTCGGGTAGCGCTGCTTCCTGGGCCACATCTGCGGCGCGGCCGTCTCGTAGTCCCACATCGTGTAGCCGAGCATGCTGTTGAGGAACAGGTTCGGCTGGTGCATGTGGCAGATCATGCATTGGCTGGTGGGGATCGCCGTGGTCATGCGGTGGACGATGGGATGGCCGGTCTGGTCGCGCGGGATGGTCGGGTCGCTGCCAAAGCCCATGCCGCGATTGCCGAACGCGGCATAGGGGCCGCCCTCTTGCGGGTCGCGGTCATTGGCGTAGACGACATGGCAGCCGGCGCAGCCCGAATTGCGGTAGTCGCCCGGATTGTCATTGGTCCCCATGAACCACATGTCGGGGTCGTTGAGCCGGGTCTTGGTGATGTTCAGAATCGGGATCGAGACACGAAGGCCAGTGCCCGGGCCGCGCTTCGATTGCCGCAGATCGGGCTTGCCCGGCTCGTCGAGCTCGTCGATGTCACCGGTCGAGTTGGGATTGCCGATCTCAGGGAATTGCGTGTTGTTGATGCGCCCGCCGCGCTCAAAGACGCGGAACACATCGGCGGGGGGGACGGTCTCCCACGACGGCAATGGCACCAGCCGCGGCTCGATACCGTGCAGCCGCGCCATTTGCGGGCTCGGCATTTGCGGATCGACGATCGATGCCGGCTGACCGTCAGGGGTATACGCCTCGCCGACGATGGTGTGCTTGAACGGCAGGATGCCGTTGTTGTACGCCCCCGCCGCCCAGAACATCGCGGTCGTCGACATCAGGCTGCGCTCGGTCTGCGAAATCTCCTTCAGGTGGCAGGCGCCGCACGCTTCGCGCACAACGCGGTAGTCGCTCGGGTTCATGAAGCGGATGAACTCGGGCGATTCCTTGTTGAGCAGCGTGTAGGTGCGCGGCGGCTTGACGCTGGAGGGATAGTTCCAGGCATCGGGAAAGCGTGGATGAACGTGCGCGGCGTCGAGCACCCGGCGATATTCCGGGCTGCCGGGCGGCGTGCCGGGCGGCAGGAAGGCGGCGGCGTTGCCGCCGTGGCAGTCGGCGCAGCCGAGGATGACGCCGGCGCTGGTGTGCATCGTCAGCGAGTCGGTGGTCGTGTGGCAGCTCATGCAGCCGGCGCTGTTGAGCTGCGCCTCGGCCTGCGTCTCCTTTTGCGGCGCGGGCGGCGCATCGGCGCGCGCCGAGCCGGCGATGACGGCCAAGACCAGTGCCATGAGAAGGAGCGCGCGCCGCATCGGATCAGTAGGTGAAAATGACGTTGGCCATGACGGAATAGAGAAAGCCGCCGGTGTTGAAGAGCGCCGCGCCGCCGTTGGTGTTGAACAGCGCCTTCGTGCCGTCGCCGGGAATGAGGATGCCGCCCGACAGGCGGAGGACGATGTTCTGGCTGAACAGCGGCCGGTAGGTCAGCGCCGTCGACAAATCCCAACCGATGTCGTTCGGGATGTCGGCCTGGTGGCGCAGGAACTCGAGCGTCGTGGTGTTGTAGAAGTCGAGATGATTGAAGTTGGTGGCGAGGCGCAACTCGGGCAGCAGATCGAAATCGCCGCCGACGCCCGCGAGAATGACGCCGGGATTGTCGAAATTCGACTGGCCCTGGCCCTTTGAAGAGCGAAGGTCGGCGAGAACGCCGTTCTCGGTGTTGAGCGCGACCCCGCCGCCGCCGATCAGCGGGATCGACTGGCGAATCCAGAAGCTGGTGTCGGCGCCGGCGAATTGCGGGTTTTCGAACGGCGAGTCGAAGCCGCCGATATGGCCGCTCTGCGGGTTGTCGGCGCCGCTGGCGATGAGCCCAGACAGCCGGAAACGCATCCAGTCGAAATCGATCGACGGCTCGGCGGCGGCGAAAAAGCCGCCGATCGTCGCGCCGCTATTGCCAGGCGCGCCGAACTGGTTGTGCGACTGGTGGCCGAACTCCCAATAGCTCGACACGGTGAGATTGACGCGGCCGAAATGCCCATCGCCGTTATAGCCGAGATAATTGACGTCGTAGTTGTAGCCGCGGTCGTCGCCGATCTGCGCCGGGCGGATGAGGAAGCCGTTCTTGTCGTAATAAAACTCGCCGCCCTCGCGGTTCCAGTTGTAGAGATCGATGACCTGCGAGGTGAAGCCGGGCACCGGCGTGTCCTGGCGGAACAGGTTGGCGACAAAGATGCCGTCGCGGCGCACCGCCTGGCCGAGATCGTTGAGCCCGCTGTTGGTGTCCTTCTCGAGCCGCTGGAAATAAGCGAAATTGTATTGCCAGCGATTGGCGTCGCGGTCGCCGAAGAGGCGCACGCCTAGCTGGTTGTCCTGAAACAGGAAGCCGCGGAAATCGGCGTTGAAGGGCTGGATGCCGACGCGGATCGAGTCGAAGTCGTAATATTCCGAGACGTTGCGGATGTGGTAGTCGATGAACCCTTCCTGCAGCCCGACGAACTGGTCCGAACGCGTCTGCCCTTTCGCCGGGTTGACGTTGAGCACGCCGATCTCGCCCGCCGTCGTATAGTTGTAGTTGAAGGCCGGGGTGATGCGCAGCTCGAAATCGGGCGGCTTGAACGCGGTGTCGCCCTTGATGAGCGCGAATTCGAGGATGTCGGTCTCGAGGATCTGGGTACGGCCGTATTTGCCGAACGTGTTGTTCTCGGCCGGGCGCGCGGTGTATTGCGCACCGACCCCGGTGGGGTCGCGCGCGGGCTGGTAGATCGTGTCGGCGATCGCCCCGACATTGACGAACCAGTCGTCGCCGAAGACCGGCTTGTCGGCCTTTAGCGTGTTGGTGTTGTAGGGATCGAGCGGGTTCTCGCCGCGGCCCAGCGCGTCGAGGATGCGCCAGCGGTCCTGGACCGGCATGTTGCCACCCTCTTCGAAAGGTTGCGGCGGCGGCAGCGCCTCGGGGTTGACGACGGGCTCGACGCCCGGAACCGGCGGCGCCGGGCGGCCGGGCGCGCGGCGGCCCTCGGCGCCGGGATATTGCGCGCCGATCATCTTGTCGATTCCGGCGCGGTACGACGCCCAGTAATCCGCCTCGGCGCGGGCATGCGAGGCCATCGCCGTCAGCGTGTCGTCGGAGAGCTGCCGGTTAAGCGTGCGTTCGAGCTGCATGCGCAGCGCCGGGGTGGTCAGGGCCTTTTCGAAGGTCGCGGCGTCGCTCGTGGTCGCCTGGTAGAGCTGCTCGGCCATGCGGCGGTCGCGCCGCAATTCGTCGATCCCAGCGCCGGTGTCGGGAGGCGTCGCCGCGGCGGCGGTCGCGGTCGCGAGTAGAACCCAGGCAAGCGCGCTCCAACCTGCCGTTGTGCCGAGACGCGAGCGGCGCCGTCGAGAGAATATGCGCCTGCGCGCGCTCAGCACGGGTTCTGCACGGAGGAATTGAGGAACGGAGCCGCGGGGCAGTTGACGTAGCGGAGGTTGACACCCCCCGGAGAAAGCGTGTCGGAGCGTATCGCCAGCGGGGCGTTGGAGATCGGCGTCCCGGCTTGCGGGTCGACAAAGTTCTGCAGGCCGATGAAGGAGATGAGGCTGTCCTGCTGGATGCCGTCGCCGGAAATGCCGATCGCCCCGACCAGCGTATTGCCGCGATAGATCGGCGCGCCGCCGGAGAAGATCTGCATGCCGTTGGCGAGCTGCGTCTTGCCGCCCGACGCGGTCGGCGGCAGGCCCAGGCCGTTGGACGTGGCGCAGCCCGCCGCCGGCGTCGGAACACCGGTCAACGCGTTGACGAAATCCTGCTTGATGAGATCAAGCTGAATGCCGGTCGAGAACACGCTCCAGAGGTTGATGGGCAGGCTCAGCGAGCCGGGCGGGTTGCCATCGATGCCGTCCGGGTAGAACGGGCGGGCGATGTCGCCGACCGACACTTCGGACCAGGCGAGGCCATCGGCGAAGACATTGCTGTCGCCGGTCAGGCTCCGCGAGTCGGAGATGTATTGCGCGAAGGTGCCGGAGGTGTTGCTGGCCGACGCCGTGATCGCGCTGACCTTCGCCGCCGCGTCGGTGCGCGAGAAGAACGCGGCGGTGCGCGCCTTTTGCCGCGACACGTCGGCACCAAAGACCGGCGCGTCGGGGGTACGTGCCTGGGCGACGATGTTGCCGTCGAGGTCGACGATCGTCGCCGTGACCTGGGCGAAGGTATTGGTCGGGATGCGGATCGCGGCGCGCGTCACATAGGCGGTATTGAGGACGCTGGTCATCAGCGCCTGCGCCTCGGCGGCGGTGATCGCCTGGCCTGCCGGCACGAGACCGTTGGTCGGCGCGTAAAGCACATGGCCGGCGCCATCGGTGAAGACATAGGAGGTATTGACCGTGCCGGGATACAGCATCGGTCCCAGCGCGCCGTCGGGGGCAACGCCCGAAGCGCCGTCGCTGCTGCCGTAGGTGAGGCCGGCGATCGCGGTGTGGCCCGCCGCCGGCCCGGTGAAGAAGCCGGTCAGCGGCAACGGCGTGAAGGTGCCGGTCGCCGCCACTGGCGCGGCGAAGTTGGCGCTCGTCGCATCGGTGTACTGCAAGGTCAGGCCGTTGACCGCGATGTTGTTGGCATCGAGCGCGGGCGGCGCCTGATAGCCGGTCGAGCCGGCGAGCGCGATGACCTCGTCGTCGAACGATCCGGCCGACCCGGAGGAGGTCAGCGGGTTCAGATTGTCGGAATAGGTGGCCTCGGTCATCACGCCGATGCCGCCGGCAAGGATGCCGTTTTTATAGACCGGGAGACCGCCGGCATCGGCCGAGAACCCGAGCGGCGAGCGATGCGGCCCGCCATTGGTCGCGCCCGCCGTGCCGGACGCGATGGTGTTGAAATCGGAACATGGCAGCTGGCTGAACTGCACGCCAAAGAGCGGGCCGCCCGGCGTGTCGGTGACGCCCGGATCGAAATGCTGCTGGATGATCTGGTTGGCGGTGCGGGTGCTGAAGGCGTTGCCGTTCGACGACAAATAAGCGCCGGTCAGCGCCTTGGCGATCGCCGCCAGCGGCGTCGGCACCGACACGTTTTCGAGGCCGGTGTTGTTGCCGCGGCCCGAGGTGATGGTCGCCATGCCGGGCGCGCCGGGCATCTGGGTCAGCGACAGCACGTTGCCGACGCGATCGACGACCGCGATCGTCGCCGGCTTGCCGCGCGCGGTCGCTTCGTGCACCGCCTGCAGCATGATCGTGTTGACGTCGCTTTCGGTAAGGCTCGGCGGAGCGCCGTTAACCGGAGCGGCCGGGTCGGTCGCCGCGCTGGTCGAGACGCCGGTGGTCGACACGCCCGTCCCGCTGCTACCTCCACCGCCACCACCACAGCCGCCCGGCGCCATGCACCACACCGACAGCACCGCCATCGCGGCGCGGAACGCCGGATGGGTGAAGAGACGGGGGGAACGTCCGCTCATTGCATGGTCTCCGCGGCAGGGCTGCGCATCAGCCCGAACGCGCTGTGATGGAAGACATGGCAGGTGATGCAGGTCGACTGCGCCCGCAGCGACGCATTTTCGGCGCCATGGCACTGGGTGCAATTGGCGACGCCGGGCACCATCAGCCGCTCCGTGCCGTTGGCGACCGCCCCGGCGACGGCGTGACAGCTCTCGCAGCTCACGCCGCGATGCGAGGCATGGTCGAACACCGCGTTGGGCAGGAAGCGGGTCAGCATCATGACCGGTGCGACGACATGCGGCGGGTTGACCTTGGGCGGCAGCGCCTGGCCGAGGATCTTGTCGACATCCCAGGCGCCGTTCTCGCCGCTGCTGTAGTGGCAGTAGGCGCAGCCGCGCTTTTCGTCGAAGACGATGCGCAGCGCCGCGGAGGTCTTTGTCATGACCCAACCCTCGGCGTCGGTCGGCGACGGC
>JASHUW010000228.1 GCA_030039815.1 Alphaproteobacteria bacterium | reverse complement strand
ACCGGCACGCCGGAAATCGGTGGCTACTCGACCGCCGAGGCGCAGCGGATGATCCGCGGCCTCGCCGGGCTCGACCTCGTCGGCGGCGATGTCGTCGAGGTCGCGCCGCCCTTCGATCCCAGCGGCAACACCGCCCTCGTCGGCGCGACGATGATGTTCGAGATTCTGTGCGTGCTGGCGCCGGCCGTACACCGGCGCAAGGCGCGCGCGGAGGCGGCCGAACCGGTCGAGGCGGACGGCAACTGACCTAGTGGAATGAAAACGAGACGTCGCCTCGGACGCGGATAGGCGGGTCCTTCCCTCGGTTTGACGCGGGGATCACGCCGGGAAGCGATCGGAAGAAATTCCACAAATTTCCGGGCAGGGCGGGTTAGGCTTCCCGCATAGAGGGAGGATGCCATGCCCGATGACGTACTGAGCGCCGCGCTTTCACCGATTGTCGAGATCGCTTCTGGCAAGGTTCGTGGCGCCAATGCCGGCGGCATCCATGCTTTCAAAGGCATCCCCTACGCCGCGCCGACCGCCGGCGGGAACCGCCTCCGGCCACCCCAACCGGTCATGCCGTGGGCCGGGGTGCGCGACGCGCTCGCCTATCATGGCAAGGCGCCGCAATCGCCGGCGCAGGTCAAGCGCCGCAGCGAGATGGACGGCATTCTCGGCCCGCTCGACACGTCCCCGGAAACCGAGGATTGCCTGAAGCTCAACGTCTGGACGCCCGGCCTCGCGGGTCAGCGGCCGGTGATGGTGTGGCTGCATGGCGGCGCCTTCGCCTACGGCTCGGGCAACCGCGCCGTCACCGACGGCGGCAATCTTGCGCGGCGCGGCGATGTCGTCGTGGTCAGCGTCAATCACCGGCTCAACATCTGCGGTTACCTGCACCTCGAGGATATCGGCGGCGCGCGCTTCGCCGGCTCGGGCAATGCGGGCTCGCTCGACATGGTCAAAGCGCTCGAATGGGTGCGCGACAATATCGCGCAATTTGGCGGCGACCCGGGTTGCGTCACGATCTTCGGCGAATCGGGCGGCGGCGGAAAGGTCAGCGCGCTGTTGGCGATGCCGGCCGCGAAGGGCCTCTTTCACCGGGCGGTCATCCAATCGGGCGCGGCGGTGCGTTTCACGACGCGCGAGCACGCCAACGCCCTGGCCGACGCGGTCGCGAAACAGCTCGGCGGCGTCGACAAGCTGCAGGACGCGCCGCTCTCGGCGCTGCTCGGTGCGATCATCCCGGCCTCGAAAATCGCCGGCCCGCGCGCCTTTCCGCTGCTCGATCGCTACGATTTCGGCCCGGTGGTCGACGGCGCGGTCATCACGCAGCACCCGGCTGAACCGACGACATCACCGCTCGGCGACGACATCCCGCTGATGATCGGCGGTACCGCGCAGGAGGCGGCGCTGTTCCTCGACGACGACGCGGTGTGGCACCGCACGCTGACCGACACCCAGCTGCGGGAGCGGGTCGCCGCCGTCGCCGGCGCGGATGCCGATGCGGCGCTCGCCATCTATCGCGATCGCCTGCCCGGCGCGAGCCCCGCCGATCGGTTGATCGCGGCACTGACCGGCTCGAATTTCTCGGTGCGCACCTGGCTTTACGCCGAGCGCCGGGCAAACCGGGGCGGCGCGCCGGTCTACCACTATTCGCTCGAGTGGCCGTCGCCCTTTGCCGGTGGTCGCATGGGCGCGCATCACGCGATGGACCTGCCGTTCGTCTTCGACACGACCGACGTGCCGCTCACCACCAAGGGAGCGGACGGCGCGCCGGAGTTGGCGGCGGCGATGGCGGCGAGCTGGGCCGCCTTCGCCCGCACCGGCAAGCCCGACAACCCGGCGATCCCCGTCTGGCCGGCCTACACGACGGAGACCCGCGCGACGATGCTGTTCGATACGCGTTGCCGTGTTGTCAACGACCCGCTGCGCGACGCTCGCGAATTGTGGAGCCGCGTCGCGACGCGGGGCTAGTCACCGCACCTGGAACTGCGTCTTGCCGAACGTGATCTCACGTTCTTCGTCGGTGATCTTGCCCGGCCGCTGCGCGTCGGACAGCACCTGGAGGCCGCGCTGCACCGCCGGCCGCGCCTCGATCTCGGCGCACCAGCGCTTGACGGCCGGAAACTCGCCGAGGTCGATGTAGCCGCGCTCATCGAAGCGAGACGATTGCTGGGTCGCGACGCGCAGCCACGGAAAGGTGATGATGTCGGCCATGCTGTATTCGTCGCCGGCGAGCCAGCGCGTCTCGCCGAGCCGCGTGTTCAGCACCCGGGTCAGCCGCTTCGCCTCGTTGGTGTAGCGGTCGATTGCATAAGGGACTTTCTCCGGCGCGTAGGCGCCGAAATGGTTCCACTGGCCGAACATCGGGCCGACGCCGCCCATCTGGAACATCATCCATTCAAGGCATTTGTAGTGCCCGATCGGGTCTTTTGGGATCAGCTTCCCGCCTGCTTTGTCCGACAGGTAGATCATGATCGCCGCCGATTCGAAGAGCGTGAACGGCTTGCCGCCCGGCCCGTCGGGGTCGACGAGCGCCGGGATGCGGTGGTTGGGCGTGATCTTGAGGAACTCCGGCTTGAACTGGTCGCCGGCGCCGATATTGACCGGGATGATTCTGTATTCGAGGCCCAGCTCCTCGAGCGCGATATGCACTTTGTGACCGTTCGGGGTTGGCCACGACCAGAGTTCGAGCATGCGTGTCCTCCTATTTCTCGTCCCGTTCGGCGAGGCGTTCGAGCCAGCCTTTGGCGGCGCCATAGCGCAGCCATTCCTCATGGTGGCTAAAGCCGAGCTTCTCGTAAAAGCGCCGCGCCGGGTTCCAGTCGAGCACATGAAAGTCGATGCGACCCCAGCCGCGCTCTAGGGCGATGGTCGCGAGCCGCGCCATCAGCCGTCGCCCGACGCCATGGCCGCGCGCCGCCTCGCGCACGACGATGTCTTCGAGAAACAGCGTCGGCGCGCCAAGCCAGGTCGAGAAACGGGCATGGAACAACGCCATGCCCGCCGGCTTGCCATCAAGCTCGGCGATGATTGCCTCGAACGCGGGCTTCGGCCCGAAGCCGTGCTCGCGCAGCTGCGCTTCGGTCGCCACCACCGCCTCGGGTGCCTTCTCGTACAGCGCCAGCTCGCGGATGAAATCGAGGATCAGGGCGCAATCATCGGCCGTGGCCGGCCGCAGCGTGACCGTCACCGCTCGCGCCATTCGCGCGGTCCGCTGCCCGGCGGACCGAAATCGCGCGGCGCGAGGCCGGCGTGGAACCAGGTGACGAAGCTGTAGATGCTGTAGACCGGCAGCAGCAGATGGTCGGCGAGCGCCCGCGCATAGGGTGTCATGTTGGTGCATTCGAGGACGATCGCGCCGACATCCGGGTGTGCGGCGATTAGCGCATCGCCAGCATCGATGATGTCCCGCTCCGCCAAAGCCGCGTCGAGCGTGTGCTTCTCGTCGAGCATCACCTTGGTGAATTCGCGGCCACTATCGGTGCCGACGACCGGCGTTTCCGGATCGGCGCCGGCGGCGATGAAATGCTCGGAGGTGAGGCTCGCGGCGCTGACCGTCAGCACGCCGACGCGCTTTCCCGGCGGCAGGATGCGCTCGACCAGCGGGATTTGCATCAGGCTCGACGCCGCGACCGGCACGCGGACATGCGCCGCCAGCTCCTGCTGATAGAGCGACAAGAACCCGCAGGTCGTGGTGATCCCGTCGGCGCCGAGATGGACGAGCTCCGCCGCCGCGTCGAGAAACGCATTGATGAGACCCTGCGACTTGTGGCGCACCACACGATCCGGGGTCGCCCCCGGCACGACTTTGTAGAGCACCGGGAACGGCCAGGTCAGCCCATTACCCATATCGCCTGGGATGCGCGGGAATTTGGTCTCCAGCATCAAAATGCCGACCCGCGAGCCATACAGCCCCTTGCCGCCATGCGCGATGCGCGATGCGTCTGTCGCCATCGGCCGAGTTTAGCGCACTTGCCGATAAAGCGACCGAGAATCGGTCACGGTCCCCCGCTCTGACTGAGCGCCGTGGCGATGATCACACCTGCGTCCGGCACGAACCGGATCACGAACAGTGACAGCGCCAACCCAGCGAGCGGCAGCAGTAGGATATCGGCGGCGGCAGTATCGCCAGCAAATGCGCGCCACCCGCGATAGAGCCGGGCGACCGGGTGCCGCGAATAGGCGATGATGGCGGTGCGCCGAAAACGAACCACGTGACCAATGTTCATGGACCCCTGCACTTTCCGGTGGCGGTGACGACGGACAATACGCAGGAGGGATGCCAACGGATGTGACACCGGTCGCATCCGAGAAAAAAAGCGCGCTCTCGAAAGAGCGCGCTTTCATTTTGGGCCCCGGCTGTCGTCGGGGCGACCTGAGCGGCGGGCCGCTCAGGTCAGTTTGTCAGCCCGTAGAACTTGGCGGCGTTCTCGCAGGTCATCTTGTAAGTGACCTCCGCCGGCAGATGGCTGAACTGGTCTTCGATGTACTTTTTCGATTCCGGCCAGACGCCGTCGGGGTGCGGGAAATCCGACCCCCACATCAAGGTCTCGACGCCCATATCCTCGATGAGCTTGGTGCCGACGCGGTCGTACTGGAACGTCGCCTTGCACTGGTTGCGCCAGTACTCGCTCGGCATCTTCTTCAGCTTCAGGTCCTGGTACTGGTCCTTGTATTCAAAATCCATGCGATCGATGACATAGGGGATCCAACCG
>JASHUW010000227.1 GCA_030039815.1 Alphaproteobacteria bacterium | reverse complement strand
CCGCTGATGATCTCGATCGCGTGGTTCTCGGTGTGCAATTTCATCGCCGGGTTCGCGCCGAGCTTCTGGTTCTTGTTCTTGTTCCGCCTGCTGCTCGGGCTCGGCATGGGCGCCGAGTGGCCGGCCGGCGCGGCGCTCGCCATGGAGCAGTGGCCGATGCGCTCGCGCGGCTTTATGTCGGGCGTGCTGCAAGGCTCATGGGGTCTCGGCTTCCTGCTGTCGAGCGCCTGCTACTGGCTGCTCTTCGACCGCTTCGGCTGGCGCGGCATGCTGTGGATCGGCATCGCTCCGGCGCTGGCCATCGTCTATGTCCGCTTCTGGGTCAAGGAGCCCGAGGTCTGGGTCGAGAACAATCGCCGGCAGCGGGCGGAAAACCGCTTGGTCAAGGCGCCGCTGCTGCGCATTTTCAGGCGGGGCATCGTCGGCAACCTGCTCAACGCCTGCTGGTTCCAGTGCGCCGGGTTCGTCACCTACTATTCGATCAACGCGATGTTCGCGCCCCATCTGCAAAAGGATCTGGGGCTGTCGACCGCGTTGATCGCGACCCCGTTGATCCTGTCGAACCTCTTCGTGTTCCTCGCCAGCTCGTTCTGGGGGATCGTGTCGGACCGGATCGGGCGGCGCTGGTCAATGATCCTGCCGGGGGCGGTATCGATCATCATCACCCCGATCTATCTGTTGACCAGCGACACCTTGATCATCGTGATCGGCTTCATCCTGCAGGGGTTGTTCGCCGGCGGCGGGATGTATGGGCAGATCCCCGCCTATCTGAACGAGCGCTACCCGACCGAAGTGCGCGCCTCGGCCACCGCGTTCAGTTATCACATTGGCGCGATCTTCGGCGGGCTGGTGCCGCCGATCCTGACCTATTTCGCGACCAATCCGTCCTGGAACCTCGGCTTCGCGATCCCGATGCTGATCGGTACGATGCTGGGTCTGGTGAACTTCATCGTCTCGCTGCTCCTCGGTCCCGAGACCAAGGACGTCGAGATGGTGCCCGACCTCATCGTCGCCTGAGCGGCGACGCCGGCCTTCGTTCGACCGCGGACGGAGGCCGCGACAGAACCGCTTGCCGCCGCCAGGTCGCAACCGATCGGCGAGCGGCGCGGGACGAAAGAGACAACCCTGCCGCCGGCGTGAGGGCGGCGGGAACTCTCTGATTTTTTCTTCTGATATGAGAAAAAGATACGATCTTGTGAGATAGACGCCGTCGCTCCGTCGCCGCTAGGGTCGCGACAACGGCCCCGCCTGAGAGGGGCCCGACACGTCGAGCGGGGAGTTAGTCAAATGGCCGATGTTGCCGGCGCGGCCCAGGTGCCGTGGTACAAGGAACCGACAAAAGATCAATGGTATGCCTATGTCGCGGCGTGGTTGGGCTGGACGCTCGACGCCTTCGACTTCACCATCTTCCTGCTCATCATGGTGCCGATCGCCAAGGAATTTAACGTTCCGCTGACCGACGTGGCGATCGTCTTCACCCTGACCTTGTGGATGCGCCTCGTCGGCGCGACCGCGGCCGGCTGGATGGCCGACCGGATGGGCCGCAAGGCGCCGCTGATGATCTCCATCGCGTGGTTCTCGGTGTGCAACTTCATCGCCGGGTTCTCGCCGACGTTCTGGTTCCTGCTGCTCTTCCGCACATTGCTGGGCATCGGCATGGGCGCGGAGTGGCCGGCCGGCGCGGCGCTGGCCATGGAGCAGTGGCCGACCCGCTCGCGCGGCTTTATGAGCGGCGTGTTGCAGGGCTCATGGGGGCTCGGCTTCCTCCTGTCGAGCGCGTGCTATTGGCTGCTCTTCGACAAGTTCGGCTGGCGCGGCTGTCTGTGGATCGGCATCATCCCGGCGCTGGCGATCGTCTACGTCCGCTGGTTCGTCAAGGAGCCCGAGGTGTGGGTCGAGAACCAGCGTTTGCAAAAGGAAGAGAACCGCCACGTCAAGGTGCCGCTCGCCGCGATCTTCAGGCGCGGCGTGGTCGGCAACATGCTCAACGCCTGCTGGTTCCAGTGCGCCGGGTTCGTTACCTACTACTCGATCAACGCGCTGTTCGCGACCCATCTGCAAAAGGATCTGGGGCTGCCGACCGCGCTGGTCGCGACCCCGATCATGCTGGCGAACGTTTTGGTTTTTGTCGCCAGCTCGAGCTGGGGGGTGTTCTCCGACCGGTTTGGCCGGCGCTGGGCGATGATCATCCCGGCCGTGATCTCGATGATCATCGTGCCGATCTACCTGCTGTCGACGAATACGATCGTGATCGTCAGCGGCTTTGTCGCGATCGGCCTGTTCGCCGGCGGCGGCATGTATGGACAGATCCCGGCCTTCCTCAACGAGCGCTATCCGACCGAGGTGCGCGCCACGGCCTCGGCCTTCAGCTACCATGTCGGCGCGATCGCCGGCGGGTTGGTGCCGCCGATTCTCACCTACTTCGCGAGCGATCCGGCGTGGAACCTCGGCTTCGCGATCCCGATGTGCATCGGCGCCTTGTTGGGGTTGATCAACTTCGTCGTCGCCCTGCTGCTCGGCCCGGAGACGCACGGTGTCGAGATGACGGCCGACCTCGTCGTCGCCTAGACGCGCAAGCGCCAAGCGAATGGCCCTCCGTCCGGTATGCCGGGCGGAGGGTTTTTCGTGTCCGGAGGCGCGCACATGATAGGTGGAAAAATCACCATCCTGTGAAATGGAACTTCCCGAAGATCGGCCTTACCGTCAGCCCCTGCGGCCGACGACAGAACCGGCCGACACTCGAACAGGGGAGTACGTTCCATGGCGGTTCCGGCTGGCGAGACGAGCGTTGCTTGGTGGCGCGAACCCACCAAGGACCAATGGTATGCGTGGTGGGCGGCGTGGCTGGGCTGGACGCTCGACGCGTTCGACTTCACCGTCTTCCTGTTGATCATGAAGCCGATCGCCGACGAGTTTAAGGTGCCGTTGACCGACGTCGCGTTCGTGCTGACGGTGACCTTGTGGATGCGGCTGATCGGGGCGGTTGCTTCCGGGTGGCTCGCCGACCGGGTCGGCCGCAAGATACCGCTGATGATCTCGATCCTGTGGTATTCGGCGGCGAACTTTGTCGCCGGGTTCAGCCCGACCTTCATGTTCCTGTTCGTCTGCCGCGCGTTCCTCGGCATCGGCATGGGCGCCGAGTGGCCGGCGGGCGCGGCGCTGGCGATGGAGCAATGGCCGATCCGCTCGCGCGGCTTCATGTCGGGCGTGCTGCAAGGCTCGTGGGGCATCGGTTTCGCGCTGTCGAGCCTGATCTTTGGCCTGTTCTTCACCCAGATCGGCTGGCGCGGCATGCTGTGGGTCGGCGTGCTGCCGGCGCTCTCGGTGTTCTATGTGCGCAAGTTCGTCAACGAACCCGAGGTCTGGGTCGAGAACCGCCGCAGGCAGCGCGCCGAAAGCCGCGAGGTGAGGGCGCCGTTGATCAGCATTTTCAAGCCGGGGATGCTGCTCAACACGGCGTTGGCATGCTGGTGGATGGCGAGCAATTTTGTCCTCTACTACTCGCTGACCGCACTGTTCGCGACGCATCTGCAGAAAGACCTGGGCATGAGCCCGGCGCTGCTGTCGATCCCGATCTTGTTCTTCAACCTGGTCGGCTTCGTCGCGATGAGCTTCTGGGGATGGGTCGGCGACGCGCTCGGGCGGCGCTGGGCGATGATCATTCCCGCCGCCATCGCCGTGCCGATCGCGCCGGTCTACCTGCTGCACACCGACTTCACCTGGATCGCGACCGGCTTCATCGTGCAGGGGGCGTTTGGCGGCGCGCTTTATAGCCAGTTGCCAAGCTATCTCTCGGAGCGGTTCCCGACCGAGATCCGCGCCACCGCCGCCGGGTTCTGCTACCACCAGGGGGCGATCTGGGGCGGCTTCGTCCCGGTGGTGCTCGCCTTCTGCGCCGAGTACTTCAAGGTGGGGCTGGTGATCCCGATGCTGGTCGGCACCGTTGGCGCGGCGGCGAGCGTGGTGATCGCCCTCCTGCTGAGCCCGGAGACCAGGGGCAAGGAGCTGACCGCCGAGCTCGTCGTCGCCTAGGCGCCGGCGCCGCGTTCCGCCGCCCTCTGCTCGGCTTGCCGGGCGGAGGGCGGTTTTTTCTTGTCGGGCGGCCGGCTTGCCGATATCGAGGCTGGCCATGATTGAGCTCCCGCCGCTGCCCGCCGCCGTGCTGCCCGCCGGCATCCGCTCGCGCTTTGTCGAGCGGGTCAACGGGCTGCGCATCCATATCCTCGAAGCCGGCGATCCCGGCCGGCCGCTGCTGCTCTTGCTGCACGGCTTTCCGGA
>JASHUW010000226.1 GCA_030039815.1 Alphaproteobacteria bacterium | reverse complement strand
GATATGGCGCCGGGCCGCTTCTCGGCATTGAAGCTGCTGCGCGGCGACACCGCCGACAGCGTCATGCTGTTCGAGGAAACCGCGCCGCCCGGCACCGAGACGACCTTCCACCTGCACCGCGACAGCGACGAGGTCGCCTATGTGCTCGCCGGCGAAGTGACGATGAAGATCGGCGACGAGGTCACCATCGGCCGTGCGGGCTCGTGCGCCTTCTTCCCGCGCAACGTGCCGCATGCCTGGAAGAACACCGGCACTGAGACCGCGCGCATCTTATTCCTCTACACGCCCGCCAAGGCCGGCGGCTTTTTCGAGGAGCGCTTGGGATCAGTGCCCACCGATCCCAACGGCCCCGAGGCGATCGCCCAGCGCGAGCGCCATGGCTGGGAGGTGGTCGGCCCGCCGCCGTTCTGACTAGGCGCGCCCCCGCACCAGCGCGGCGCCGGCGGAAAGCGCTGTCAGCTTTTTGTACGCCAGCTCTGTGGAGAGCGGCGCCATGCCGCAATTGGTGCACGGGTAGAGCCGTTCCGCGGGCACATATTTGAGCGCGCCGTCGATCGTCGCCGCGACCTCGTCGGGCGTTTCGACATGGTCGGTCGCGACGTCGATCGCGCCAACCAGCACGTCCTTGCCCGCAAGTAGGGCCATCAGCTCCGCCGGAACGCGCGAATTGATGCATTCCAGCGACACCTGGTCGATGCGGCTCGCCGCAAGTGCCGGGAAGACCTTCTCGTATTGCCGCCATTCGGCGCCGAGCCCGCTCTTCCAGTCGATATTCGCCTTGATGCCGTAGCCGTAGCAGATATGGACCGCGGTCTTGCAGCTAACGCCGTCGATCGCGCGGTGCAGCGCCTCGATGCCCCAGCCGGCGGCCTCCGCCATGTACACGTTGAAGGCCGGCTCATCGAACTGGATCACGTCGATGCCGATCGCCGCCAGCTCGCGCGCCTCCTCGTTGAGCAAGTCGGCAAACGCCATCGCCATCTCAATCCGGTCGCGGTAATGCGCGTTGGCGACGGTGTCGACGATCGTCATCGGCCCGGGCAGCGTGAATTTGAGCGCCCGCGAGGTGTGCGCGCGGGCAAGACGCGCCTCGGTCGCGTGCACGCTGCCGCGGCGCTTCAAGGGACCGGTGACGCTCGGGCAATCGGCCTCGTAGCGGTTGTCGCGGATGCCCATCCGCACCTTCTTCGCGAAATCGATGCCGTCGAGGTTTTCGAGAAAGCCGTGGACAAAATGCTGGCGCGACATTTCGCCGTCGGTGACGATGTCGATGCCGGCGTCCTCCTGCAGCTTCAAGGCGAGGATCGTCGCGTCGCGCTTGGCGGCGGCCAATGCCTCCCCTTCCTGCCGCCATGTCGGCCACAATTTCTCGGTCTCGGCGAGCCAGCCCGGCTTTGGCAGGCTGCCGGCGATGGTGGTTTCGAGCACGGCGCTTCCCCTCCCCCAACGGACCGTCACGGGTCGTCGCGCGCGTGTTAGGCTAGCGCGCCGATCCCGTCAAACATTCATGTCCGAGGCGCGCCGATGACCACCCGCCAGGAACTGCGCGAACAGGGGACCGCGCTGCGCCGGCAGCTGTTCGGGCCTTCGGCGCTGACGCATTTCGTGCCCGGTTACGCCGAGCTGCGCGCCGAACTGGCGTTCGGCGCGGTGTGGAACCGGCCGGGCCTCGCGCTTGCCGACCGGATGATCGCTTCGCTCGCCGCGCTCTGTTCGGTGCAGCGCCTCAACCATTTGCGCCGCCACGTCGTCGCCGCGCTCGACATGGGTCTGGCGCCGCGCACGATCGTCGAAATCTTCATCCAATGCGGCATCTATTGCGGGCTGCCGGCGAGCGAGGACGCGATGGCTGTGGCCGAGGAGGTCTATGCCGCGCGCGGCATCGTGCTGCCGCCCGAGCCGCCGCGCGACGATCCCATCGAGGCGCTGGAGCGGCGGGGACGCGCCCTGCTCGAATCCTTCCACGGCGAGCGCGCCTATTCGGGCTATGCCGCGCCCGACAACCCTGTGACGCAGGCGCTTTATCCCGTCGCGATCCAGTACGGCTATGGCGAAATCTGGGACCGACCGGGCCTCGATCGCCGGCAGCGCGCGCTGATCACTGTCGCCGCGTTCACCGCGCTGAAGCTCGAAGGTCAGGTGAAGAAATTCGGCCAGTCGGCGCTCACCGCCGGTCTCTCCAAGACCGAGATCATCGAGACGGTGATCCAGACCGGCCCCTATAGCGGCCTCGCCCCGGCGCTCAACGCCCTCGCCGCACTGAGCGAGGCATTGCGCTGAGGGTTAAGCTTCACCCCAAGGGTTGATCACCGTAACGCCGCATCCGTCGAAATCGCCGACATTGCGGGTAACCACGGCGGCATCGCGACTCAGGGCAATCGCCGCGATCATCAGATCGGTTGGCTTTATGTGTCGACCAACCCGTCGACGTGCCGCGAAAATCTCCGCGTACGCCTCGGCCGCCGCGCTATCAAACGACCAGATTTTGTCGTTGAAGTCTTCGCTGAACATCGTTCCGGCAGTGATTTCGAGCTGGTGGCGCCGGCGACCATTAGGGAGCGCTGTTATACCCGCCAGAATTTCGGCTTGGCAGATACTCGCCGTATAGACAAATCGCTGCGGCGTCCCAGCCAGCCACTCGGCGACAACCGGCGGAACGTCGTCCATCATCGCAGACAGCACATTGGTATCGAGCAAGAACATCAATCGAAATTGGGCGGATCGCGGTCACCGCCGCGCGCCGGAAGTTCTAGTTCGATCTTCCCGAATGGTGCGAAACGGGCACGAATCCGCTTGTATAGGTCGAGGCCGGTAGGCTCGCCGGGTATCAGAGTCTTCGATGCCCCCAGCGCACCGGTCAGAATGTCCCGTGCCTCCGCTTCCATCGAATGGCCGTGCTCGGCGGCGCGGATACGCAGGCGTTCCTTCACGGCCGGGTCGAGTTTGCGAATGGTTATGCTGCTCACGGCGGTGGCTCCGGGCTGATGCAATCAATGTAATCATTGATTGCATCTCTCACAATCCGGCGCGGCTTAAGGAAAGTAGGCCGCCAAGTTCGCGCGAATCCGGTCGAGCACCTTCTGTCCCGGCGGCGGAAGGGTAAAGGTTTCGCCGGTGATGCGTTCGTAGGCATCGATATAGACCGCCGCGGTCTCGCCGATGACGAGCGGCGGGATCGGCGGGATGTCGTCGTGGTAGGGATCGCACCGCGCGGCAACCCAGCGACGCAGCACATCCTTGTCGAAAGCGTCAGGCGGCTCGCCGGCCGCGAACCGCGCCGGATAGGTCGCGGCGAACCAGTAGCGGCTGCTGTCGGGCGTGTGGATTTCGTCGGCAAGGATGATCCGGCCGCCGCGGTCGAGGCCGAATTCGTACTTGGTGTCGACCAGGATCAGCCCGCGCGAAGCGGCGATCTCCCGCCCACGCGCGAAGAGCAAAAGCGCGATCCGCGACACCTCTTCCCATTGCGCTGCCGTGAGCAGCCCGCGCGCGACGATCTCGTCCGGGGTTATCGGCGCGTCGTGCTCGCCGTCGCCGGCCTTGGTTGTCGGCGTCAGGATGATCTGCGGCAACTTCTGGTTTTCGCGTAGCCCGTCGGGGAAACGATGGCCGTACATCTCGCGCCGGCCGGTCTTGTACATCGACCAGATCGAGGTGCCGGTGGTGCCGGCCAGGTAGTCGCGCACCACGATCTCAACCGGCATGATGTCGAGCCGGCGGCAGACCAGCACGTTGGGGTCGGGGTATTCGATGACATGGTTCGGGCAGATGCCGCGCGTCGCGTCGAACCAGAACCGCGCCGTCTGGGTCAGCACCTGACCCTTGCAAGGGATCGCCGCGATGTTGCGGTCGAACGCCGACAGCCGGTCGGTGGCGATGATGATGCGCCGCCCGTCGGGCAAGTCGTAATTGTCGCGCACCTTGCCGCGATAGTGATGGGGCAGTTCAGGGATTGTCGCGTCGTCGAGCACGAGATCGGGGCGCGCGGCGAGGAGCGACGGGTCGAGCATGCAGTCTGTATAGCCCGCTGCGCCCGAAACGAAAACCGGCCGATCGACCTTCGCCGACCGGCCGGATTCGCGAGATCCGTGAGGTCACGCGCGGTTAGCGGTGTCCGTGCCAGCCGCCACCCCATCCACCATGCCAGCCGCCGCCCCATCCGCCATGCCATCCCCAGCCCCAGCCGAAGCTGACGCCGACCGGCCAGCCATAGCCGTAATAATACGGATAGCCGTAGTAGTACGGATAATAGGCCGAGTACGGGTAGTAATACGGATAATAGCCGTAGCCGTACGGGTAATAGTAGTAGGCCTGGGCCGGCGCCGCGGTCGCGCCCAGTGTCAGCGCGCCGGTGCCGACAATCGCCAGAGCCATCAGAGCGCGCCGGAACCAGCCTGTCCTGGTGGTGTTGCGAAACATGTTACGCTCCGTCTGCTGCAAAACCTGCCACATCAGTATGTAAACGTTCCCGGTGAGTTTTCCCTCCCTCGGCCCGCGCAAAAATCGGCACCCACCCACGCGTTTCGCGCATAAAGGCAATCGGCCATGACCGACGCGCCCATTCGCACGACATGCTGCATCGCCGGCGGCGGTCCCGCGGGGGTCATGCTCGGCTTCCTCTTGGCGCGCGCCGGGGTCGGCGTCGTCGTGCTCGAAAAGCACAAGGACTTTTTCCGCGATTTCCGCGGCGACACGATCCATCCTTCGACCTTGCAGGTGATGCACGAGCTGGGGCTGCTCGACCAGTTCCTCAAAGTGCCGCATGACGAGGTGCGGCAATTGCGCGGGGTGATCGGCGACACCGAAGTCCAGATCGCCGACTTCACGCATCTGCCGACGGTCTGCAAGTTCGTCGCGCTGATGCCGCAATGGGATTTCCTCGATTTCCTCGCCGAGCAGGGCAAGCGCTATCCCGGCTTCCATTTGCACATGGAGACCGACGCGACCGACCTCGTCGTCGAAGGCGCCCCGGGAAACGAGCGCGTCGTCGGGCTGCGCGCGCAAGGCCCGGACGGGCCGATCGAGTTCCGCGCCGACCTCGTCGTCGGCGCGGACGGCCGGCATTCGACAGTGCGCGAGCGCGCCGGGTTCTTGGTCGAAAACATTGGCGCGCCGATGGACGTGCTGTGGATGCGGCTGTCGCGGCGCGAGAGCGATCCAGAGCAGACCGGTGGCTACATGAACTACGGCCGCATCTTCGTGACGCTCAACCGCGGCGATTACTGGCAATGCGCGTTTGTCATTCGCAAAGGCGGCTACGACGAGGTGCATGCCCGCGGGCTCGACGGGATGCGCGGCGAGATCGTCCGCCTCGCCCCGTTTCTCGCCGACCGCGTCGCCGAGCTGAAGGACTGGGACGATGTCAAGTTGCTGACCGTCGCCGTCGACCGGCTGCGCCAATGGTGGCGGCCGGGGCTCTTATGCATCGGCGATGCGGCGCATGCGATGTCGCCGATCGGCGGGGTCGGGGTCAATGTCGCGGTGCAGGACGCGATCGCCGCGGCCAACATCCTGGCCGCGCCGCTGCGCGAGGGCCGGCTGACCACCGACCACCTCGCCCAAGTCCAGAAGCGCCGCACCTTCCCGATGAAGGTGATCCAGCGCATGCAGGTCGCCGTGCAACAGAACATCATCGACAAAGTCTTGAGCTCGGACCGGCCGGTCACCGCGCCGTGGACGGTGAAGCTGTTCAACTGGTTTCCCTTCCTGCGGCGCATTCCGGCACGCGTGGTCGGCATCGGCGTGCGCCCCGAGCATGTGCGCATCCCGCCGCACGCGCCGGCAGCGGCGACGTAAGCTCGGCACTGCCGGCGGCAATTTACCCGTTCTTTACCCCACACCTTTACCAAGGTGGCGCTGGCGCCGCGGCGGATGAACAAGAATGGCTTGTAATTATCGCGACGACCTGGTGCTCGGAACCGCGCTTGCCTATTGGCTGGAGAAACGCGGAGCGCGGTCGATGCCGTCCAAGCGCGACATCGATCCGACCGAGATTTCGGCGAAAATCCTGCCCAATCTGCAACTCATCGATGTCATCGACGGCGGCGCCCGGTTCCGCTATCGCCTGATCGGCACGGCGACGGTCGATGCCTATGGCGAGGATTTTACCGGCCGATATCCCGATGAGATGTTTCCCGCGGAACTGCGGGATTTTATTCACGGCATCTACCGTCGGGTGTGCGTCTCGAAAGCCCCCTCTTCCTCAGCAACAGGTATGTCACGGCAAAGGGCTTTGAGCTGGCTTCGAAGCGGATTTACATGCCGCTCTCCGACGACAACACCGCGGCCCACCATATTCTTGGCGTGCTGAGCTTCGAATACCCGT
>JASHUW010000225.1 GCA_030039815.1 Alphaproteobacteria bacterium | reverse complement strand
CCAGCAAGGCGCGAGGCTTCATGGTCATTTCGCCGCAGCAGCCGATGGCTTAAGCTGGCGACGACACTCACGCTCCCTGAAGCACGAGCGGGTTTTGCTGGAGGAAGGCACATGGACGGTTCAGCAGTATCGAGCGGCGCGAACCTCACCCGAACGCTCGCCGAACGGGCCGTCGCCATGACCTATGACGCGCTTCCCGCCGAGGTGCGCGAGCTGGCGCGGCAATGCGTACTCGACTATCTCGGCGTCGGCCTCGCCGGCGCCGACGACGAGCTGGTCCGCATCCTGTTGGAAGAGCTCGCCGAACTCGGCGGCGCGGCGCAGGCCGGGGTCATCGGCCACGCTGCGCGTCTGCCGGTGCTGTCGGTGGCGCTGGTCAATGGCGCGGTCGCGCATGCGCTCGACTATGACGACGTGAACCTGGCGATGCCCGGCCATCCCTCGGTCGCGATCTTGCCGGCGCTGTTGGCGCTCGCCGAGGAGAAGAAGGCGAGCGGCAAGGCGGTGATCGCCGCTTTCGTCGCCGGCTATGAGACCTGCTGCCGGATCGGCATGGCGCTGCGCCCCGGCCATTACAATCGCGGCTTCCACGCCACCGGGACGGTCGGCGCGTTCGGCGCGGCGGCGGCCTGCGCGCACCTCCTCGGCCTCGACACCGAGGCGACGGCCCGCGCGCTCGGCATCGCCGGCACGCAATCGGCCGGCCTCAAGTCGCAATTCGGCACGATGTGCAAACCGTTCCATGCCGGCAAGGCGGCGCAGAACGGGCTGCTCGCCGCCCGCCTCGCGGCGCGCGGCTTTTCCAGCCGGCCCGACCTCGTCGAATGCGCGCAGGGCTTCGCGGCGACGCACTCGCCCGATTTCGTGCCCGAAAAGGCGCTCGCCGAGCCGAAGCGGGGCTTCCACATCTACAACAATCTCTTCAAGTACCACGCCGCCTGCTACATGACGCACGCGCCGATCGAATGCGGTCGTCAGCTGCGCGAGCAAGGGGTCGCGCCGGCGGACATCGCGGCGATCAACCTGAGGCTTCATCACGCGACCGACCGGGTGTGCAACATCCCGGCGCCGACCGATGGCCTCGAAGCCAAGTTCAGCCTGCGGCAGACCGTGGCGATGGCGCTCAGCGGCGTCGATACCGCGAGCCTAGGCGCCTACGCCGTCGCCACCGCCACTGACCCGGCGCTGGTCGGCTTGCGTGAGCGGGTGAATTTCGACTTCCGCGAGGATTTCCCGGAAGCCGGGGCCGAAATCGAGGTCACGATGAGAGACGGCCGCCAGGTCAGCGCCAGTTTCGACGCTGGTATCCCGATGGCGGATATCGCCGCGCAGGGCCGCCGCCTCACCGAGAAGTTCGATGCCCTCGCCGCGCCGGTCGTCGGCGCCGCCCGCGCCCGCGAGCTGCGTGAGGCGATTGTGGGGCTCGACGGTCTCGCCGATATCGGCGTCCTGGCGAAGTTGGCGGCCAAATAGCGAATTCACCCTGCCCTCGTACCGCGCTCCGGCGGAAGCCGGGGCCCACTCCTCCACCGTCATTGGCGCCGACAGGTGGGTTCCGGCCTTCGCCGGGATGCGGAGGTTAGCAGCACGGCGATGAACGACCCCATCGTCGACAAGATCATCGCGCGCCTCGCCGCGCCGTAACCGAGGCTCGACAAAAGGGGGACCGCATGCCGTCGCTGGATATCGCCTCCTACATCATCCCGATCATCATCGTCATCGTCGTGATCATCCTGCTGCGCAGCATCCGGATCGCCAACCAGTACGAGCGCGGTGTCGTCTTTCGCCTCGGCAAGTACAGCCGGACCGCGGGGCCGGGGATCTATCTCGTGCTGCCGATCGTCGAGTGGCAGATCCGCCTCGACTTGCGGGTGGTGACGACGGATGTCGCGGCGCAGGAGGGCATCACCCGCGACAACGTGCCGGTCAAGGTCAACGCGGTGATTTGGTACCGCATCGTCGACCCTGCCCGCGCCGTCATCCAGGTGCGTGACGTAGCGACGGCGGTCGTCCAAGTCGCGGTGACGACGCTGCGCGCCGCGCTCGGCCAGTACACGCTCGATGATATCCTCAAGTCCCAGGAGACCGTCACCGAGACGATGCAGAAGACGATCGACGACGTCACCGAGCCGTGGGGCGTCAAGGTCGAGCGCGTGCAGATGAAGAACGTCGAAATTCCGCCGACCATGCAGCGGGCGATGGCGCAGGAGGCCGAGGCGCTGCGCGAGAAGCGCGCCCGGCTCATCAAGGCCGAGGCCGAGCTCGACGCCGCCGCGCAGCTGCGTCAGGCGGCGGAGGTCATCATGCAGAACCCCGCCGGTCTCGAGCTGCGCCGCATGCAGATGATCACCGAAGTCGGCGCCGAGCAGAACACGATGACCATCATCATGATGCCGAGCGAGTTCGTGAACGCCGCGACGGGTATCGCCGAATTGGCGAAAAGCGTGGTAATAAAATGAACCGTTTTCCCGCCGCAACCGTAGGATGGGGCGGGACGCAGTTCGCGGGCATTGGAATGATCCAGATCAATGACCTCGTGCGCCGCGGGAGCCATCGCTAAACGACAACACGTATCTTCAGGAGAGATCGACCATGCTTAGAAGCCGATCCATTGCCGCCGCCGTCTTGTTCGCCCTCGCCGCCTGCTCGTCGCCGCCGCCCCCGCCGCCGGCCCCGATGCCAGCGCCGCCGCCCCCGCCGATTACCGGTCCGCAGACCATGTCGGAGCGCACTCTGCTGACGATGGCGAGCGATCTGGCTTTCGCCTCCGGCAGCTACACGCTGACGCGCGCCGGGCGCGCCAAGCTCAACGCTCTTCTGCCGGCGCTCAACAGCGGGTTGGGGCCGAACGACAAGCTGGTCGTCTACGGCTATACCGACGACCGGCCGGTCGGCGCCTCGCTCAAGAAGAAGGGCATCATCGACAATCTCGACTTGTCGTCGCGCCGGGCTGACGCGGTCGTTCGTTATCTGACCTCGAAGGGCATCAATCCGTCGATCATCTCGGCCAAGGGCCGCGGCGACACCCACCCCGTCGCCCCGAACGACAATGCCAAAGACCGCGCGCAGAACCGCCGCATCGAGGTCGTCGTCGAACAGCCCGCGGGTTAGCGTCCTGAATTCGGCGCGAGGCGAGCCGGCCACCGGCTCGCCTCGCGACCACGCGCGGTCCGACCCCGCCCTTTTTGGTGGACGCAAAATTTTTTGCGCCGGCCTCTTGATCCCAATCCGGATCGAAATTAGATATTTGCGTATATCGGGAAATTTGTGAATTCGCCCAGACAGGCGGTGCGCTGCGAGACCCGTGATGTCTTGCCGGACCCGACAACTGGCAGACGATGGATCATCCTTGCCAAGTTGAAAACGTTGAGCAATCCTCCCTCAAAAGAGGAGCTCGACGATGGTCAAGCCGGTCGAACTTGGGGGCGATGTCGTCGCCGGCGCCAGTGCCTTGGCCGGCCTGTTTCTCGTCTATCTCGGCAACGTCGCGACCGCGTTCGCCAGTTACGATAAGCCGGCTCAAGCCGTCGTTCGTAAAGACTTTCAAGCGCGCGCCCGGCTCGCCACGGCCGGGATTATCCTCGCGATCATATCTGCCGGTTTGGCCTTGGTCGGAAAATGGGGCGACCATGATGGCATCGTGTCGGGCGCGATTATCCTGCTGCTTGTCTCATTAATATTGATGGCGCTGATCGCCATCATCGCCGTGCGGGACATCCGATAATGGGCCTGACGCTCGAAGCAGAACAGCGCCTGCAGAAGGCCGGCCTTGTCGACCTATTCAATAAAGAGAGAAAGGTCTGGCTCGGCGTTTCTCAAAAGACATATGACTTCGTGACGGACGAATTTCCCGTAGGCGCGATAATTCGCCGAGACGATGTCCAGAAAGAGCTTATTCCCATCCTTGAGGTTCATGAAGGTTTGCGTGAATACCTCGACAGCAACAAATTAAAGGGGAAATTTTGGATATCTTTCTTCGCTGATCTTATCATCGATCGAACGTGGGATCAAATCAGGAGAGCAAATAGTGGAACGGCGTAAACCGATTGATCGGGACAAGGTGAAGGAGTTCGTTCGAAACATTCTCACCAATGATTTCAAGCAGGAAGCCGACGAGGCGTTGATTGATGGCATCGCGGAGCGGGTGCTCAAGGTGCTGCCGCTGCGGACAGGCAAATATGCCGGTTGATGATGATCGCCTCGCCGGCGAGGAACGCATCGATCGCAGGTAATCCGGCCGCTTCGTTCGCCGCCATCCGATTGGGCTGAGCGGCGGCGGGTCGCGAAAACGGCAAGCGGCGTGTTGCTTTTTCCTCAGTAGCTGCGCGGCATCCCGAGCACGTGCTGACCGATATAGGCGAGGATCAGGTTGGTCGAGATCGGCGCGGTCTGATAGAGCCGGCATTCACGCCATTTGCGCTCGATATCGTATTCGCGGGCATAGGCGAAGCCGCCATGCGTCTGCATCGTCGCCTCGGCGGCGTGCCAGGTCGCCTCGCTGGCCAGCAGCTTCGCCATATTGGCGTCGGCGCCGCATTCCTTGCCGGCGTCGAACAGCGCGGTGGCGCGGCGGCAGATCATGTCGGCGGCTTCCAGCTCGGCCCAGGCGCGCGCCAAGGGGAACTGCACCCCCTGGTTCTGCCCGATCGGCCGGTCGAAGACGACGCGTTCCTTGGCGTATTCGACACCCTTGTTGAGCAGCCAGCGGCCGTCGCCGATGCATTCCTGCGCCACCAGGATACGCTCGGCGTTCATGCCGTCGAGGATG
>JASHUW010000224.1 GCA_030039815.1 Alphaproteobacteria bacterium | reverse complement strand
GTCAGCGCGTGTTCGGCGAAAACCGGGTGCAGGAGGCTCTGGAAAAGTTTCCGGGGCTACGAAACGAGTTTCCTGACCTGGCGCTGCATCTGATCGGCCCGCTGCAGACCAATAAGGTCCGCGATGCGGTGGCGCATTTCGACGTCATCGAGACCGTTGATCGGCTCCGCCTCGCGGAGGCACTGACCCGCGAGATGGAGCGCACCGGCAAACGGCGGCTGTGCCTGATCGAGGTCAATACTGGAGAGGAGCCGCAAAAGGCCGGCGTGTTTCCGGCTGCGGCGGACGAATTCATCGCCGATTGCCGCGACCGGCTCGGCCTTCCGATCGTGGGCCTGATGTGCATCCCGCCGCAGGACGCGGAGCCGTCACCCTATTTCGCGCTGCTGCGCGAGATCGCGCGGCGCAACAACCTCGCGATGCTCAGCATGGGGATGAGCGCCGATTTCGAGACCGCGATCCGCTTCGGCGCGACGCATGTTCGGGTCGGCACGGCGGTGTTCGGCGCGCGCCAGCCCTATCCGGCGGCGGCGAAATAACGAACGCGGTTCGTCATCCCGGCGCGGGCCGGAATCCATTAATCAGGCGCGCGAACGGCTGAAAGGCCGGGTCAAACACCCCCGAAGCGGGGGCCGATTGTGGACTGTTATGCGCATGACCGGGGGATAAGTGCAGCTTCCTGGGGATAGCGCTGTGGAAGCCGAACTGAGCGGTTGCCGCGCCGTTTCGCATTGCTACTCTTTCGGAGTTGACGCGGAAGTGGGGTGCTTCCGCCGCGCAGGCGGGCGATCCGGATGGGGGAGGGTCGCCCGCTTTTTTGTCCGCGCTAAAGGAAATGGCCGGAGCGGGTCGCTTTGGTGTTGAGGTAGCGCTCGTTGTGCCCGTTGGCCGGAAAGACATGGGGCACGCGTTCGACGACGTTGATGCCGTAGCGCTGTAGCGCGGCGACCTTATCGGGATTGTTGGTGAGGAGCCGCACCGAGGTGAAGCCAAGCTGGCGCAGCATCTCGGCCGCCGGCTGATAGACCCGCTCATCGGCGTCGAAGCCGAGCTGCTCGTTGGCGTCGATCGTGTCGAACCCGGCATCCTGCAGCTCGTAGGCGCGCAGCTTGTTCACCAAGCCGATGCCGCGGCCTTCCTGCGCCAAATAGAGCAGCACCCCGCCGCCCGCCGCGGCGATCGTCGTGATCGCCCCCTGCAATTGCTCGCCGCAATCGCAGCGCAGGCTCGCCAGCACGTCGCCGGTAAAGCATTCCGAATGCAGCCTTACCAAAACGCCGCTCTTCGGGTCGGGCGCGCCGATCAGGATCGCCAGATGCTCGGTGCCGCCATCACCGGGGCGGAAAGCGATGAGGCGCGCATTCTCGGCGCCGGCGAGCGGCACCCGCGCCTCGGCGACGCGTTCAAGCCCGGCAGTGGCGGCGCGGCGATCGAGCACGGCGTCCATGCCAACGACGGCAAAGTCGGCGCGGCGGCGCGCAAGCGCGGCCTCGGTCGGCACGAGCCACAGGACGAGAGCCGCGGGCAACAGGTCGGCGAGCTTGGCGAGCGCCACGGCGGCGAGCGCGCCTGGCTCGGCGCTTGCCGGTTGGGGCCCAAGCCCCGGCGGCTGGGTGCCGAGCGACGCCGCGGGATTGGCGAGGTTGCGGATCACCGCCGCGGAAAGATCCGAGGCCACGGTGATGCGGACCGTGCCCGAAAGCGTGTTGCGCGGCGCTAGGCCGAGCGCGACCGCGCGCCGGCGGGTGACGACGACCGAGAGCCGGCGGCTCGACATATTGCGCAGCTGGGCGAGGTTGGCGTCCGTCACCAACTCGGCGGCGACTGCCAGCACAGCGCCGTTCTCGCCGTCGAGCAGCACCGGCTCGCCGCGCCGAAACGCGACGATCGCTTCGTCGAGCGCGCGCCGGCCAGCCGTTTGCGACGGCTCTGACCCGGGCGAAACGCTCGCTGTATCAACCACTCGGCATCCTCCACCCGGCGCTCGCGCCGCGTCGCGGTAAATGACCAGCCCTTGGACGGTGGCGCAAGCAAAACCAGTTTCCGGCATGGCTGCCGCGCGTCGCCGCCGCGGTCGGTCGCTCGAAATTGGGTTCTGTCCTCGCTGTTGACAAGACACGGCTCGGTGCCTGTCGCCGAGATGGCTGCCAAAACATCGCGCTTCGGGTAAATTTGCCGGCGCCCGGTTGACTTGGGGTCGACCGGGGATGTCATAGGCGCGCGCGACGAATAATCGCGCGAGCGACCAAGCGACGCGCTTGAGCCAAATGGGAAACGGACCTCAGGAGCCTCATGCAGGCGAACCGCAAAATTCTCATCGTCGACGACGATAACGCGCTGCGCCAATCGCTCGCCGAGCAGCTGGAGCGAGACGGCGAGTTCGATGTCGTCGAATGCGAGACCGCGACGACCGCGCTCGCCGCCGTGCGGCGCGAACGCTTCGATGCGATGCTGCTCGATGTCGGTCTGCCGGACATGGATGGGCGCGACCTTTGTCGCCAGTTCCGCCGTGATTCGATCAACGTGCCGATCGTCATGCTGACCGCCGCCGATAGTGATGGCGATACGGTGCAAGGGCTTGAGGCCGGCGCCAACGACTATGTGACGAAGCCGTTTCGCCTCAACGTGCTACTGGCGCGGCTGCGCGCCCATCTGCGGCAGAGCGAGCATCGCGACGACGCGGTGTTCTCGATCGGGCCCTATACATTCCAGCCCGGTGCCAAGCTGATGACCGATCCGGCGCGACGTAAAAAGGTGCGGCTCACCGAAAAAGAGACGGCGATCCTGCGCTACCTTTACCACGCCGGTGATCGGGCGATCGGCCGCTCGACGCTGCTCGGCGAGGTGTGGGGCTATAATGCCGGGGTGACGACGCATACGCTCGAAACCCATGTCTACCGCCTGCGGCAGAAGATCGAGCGCGACCCCGCGAACGCGGAAATCCTCGTGACCGAGCCCGGTGGCTACCGGCTCAACCCGTGACCGGGCACGCCGCCTCGGCCAGCGCCTCCGACCTCATCATCTGCAGCGCCGCCGATAGCGGCTACTACCCGTTGCTGCGCGACGCCGTGCTGTCGGTGCGCGCGCTTAATCCGGAAGTTTCGATCGGCGTGCTCGATCTGGGGCTGTTGCCGGAGCAGTCGGACTGGCTGGCGGCGGCGCGCGTGCGGGTCGTGCATCCCGGCTGGGATGTCGAGTTTCCCGGCCGCGATCGCATGCCGGAAACCTTCAAGGCGCAGGTCGCGCGCCCGTTCCTGCCAAGGCATTTCCCGGCCTACGACACGTATTTCTGGCTCGACGCCGATGCCTGGCTCCAGGATTGGCGCGCCGTCGAGATGTATGTCGCTGCGGCCGGCCGCGACCGGGTGGCGATCTCGCTGGAGATCGATCGCGCCTACAAGCGGCACTACAAGCGGCCCAAGCTGTTCGGCTTCACGCTGGCGTGGAAATGCTATCGCGAGGCATTCGGCTGGCGCGTGGCTGACCGGCTGGGTCGCAACCCGATCGCCAATGTCGGCGTCTTCGCGCTGCATCGCGACGCCCCGCATTGGGCGCATTGGGCGCGCGTCATGACCCAGGTCCTGCAACGCACCCGGTTCTTCTTCGCCGAGCAGATCGCCCTCAATTACGCGATCTTCGCCGATGGCTTGGCGGCCAATTTTCTGCCGGCCTATTGCAACTGGGCGGTCGGCGACGCCGCACCGGCCTTCGACGCGACGCGCGGGCTGTTTGTCGAGCCCTACGCGCCGCACGAAGTGCTCGGCGTCGTGCACCTTGCCGGCAGCGAGCAGAAGAACAAGATCTTCCGGCTGGATCGGCTCGCCAACGGGCGGCTTGACGGCGGGACGGTTGAAACCTCGCTGCGCTACAGCGAAAGCCGCGCGCTTTGCGCCGCCGCGCGCGAAACGATCAGCGAAGCCGAGCGAGCCGCTTCCTGAGGCTGCGCCGCCAGCGTGCCAGGTGGCGGTGACGATGCGCCCAGGCGGCATCCGCAATGATGGCCAGCGCCGCCTCCGACGCGACGAACGGCGTGATGTCTTCGATCGCCAAGGGCGCCCGCGCGGGATCGTAGGCGATCGCCATGCCCGATGTGGTGCCGTGCAGCAATTGCCACCGCAAACCGCTTTCAGCGGCGATGCGTTCGAGGCCGGCGCTCAGGTTGAACGTCGCGACATCGTGAAACAGATAGACGCAGCCGGGCGCCGCATGCGCGCTCACCGCGCGGAAATCGAGCGGCAGCTGCTCGACCGAGTGATACCCGTCGATAAACGCGAACTCGATCGCGGGCATCGCCGCTTCGGCGAGGATGCGCGACACATCTTCCGGCGACTTGCCGATGACCGCGCGCAGCGTCAGTCCTTCTTCCTCGGCGACGCGGTTGGTGAAGTCGACGCCGTCGCGCGAGAAGCGGTCGAAGCCTGCGTCGATCGCCAGCACCCGGCTCTCCGGGTTGGCGAGCACAATCGCCAGCGTGCTCCATCCGAGCGAGTTGCCGATCACGAACGTCGATTTCGGACGGAAACGGGCGAACAGGCATTCGAGGAAATATATCTCCTGGAGCGCGATCCCGAGCCCGTTGGTAAGGCTCTCTCCGTCCTTCAGGAACCAGGTGAACGGCGTGGACGGGAAATTATCGAAATGGCTCGGGTTGAGGCCGGTCGCGATGTCGATGCCGCGGCTTTCGTAAAGCGAGACGAGGCGAGGCAGGATCGGCATCGCCTCAGTTGCCGGCGGTCGCGCCGCGATAGTCGCGCGCGATGTAGAGCGTGTAGGTCTGCCCACCGTTCGGCCCCGATTTGATGTCGATCGTCGTCAATTCGGTGAATTCGCCGAAATCCTTGCGCATCTGATCGGCAAGGTTGTGCACGGTGACGGCCAGGAAATTTTCGCCGCGATGCCGGCTGAGGTTGTTTTCGAGGTCCCATTGGTTGCTGATGCCGGGGACGGGGTCCCAGATCACCGCGTCGAACGGGTGCGGGTGCACATAGTAGATCAGCGCCGCGACGATCTCGCGGTCGTCGGTCATCAGCCGCAGCCCCGGATGGACGGCAAGCTGCGCGGCGACCGCGTCGCCCAGCTGGCGCCAGCCGCGCAGACGGTGCAACGGGTCAAATTTCGCCGGCACGGACAGACCCTCGCTCGCGATCAACTCGCTGCCGCCGAATAGCACGATCGCGGCGCCGAGATGCAGCGCGATCGAGAAGATCACTGTACGCCGCCAGCCGCGGCGCAGCGCCGCCTCGACCACGAGCACCACCGCCGAGACATAAGCCGGCGCCGCCCAGTTCGGCTGGGCGCGCGATAGCAGGCTCACAATCGCGATGATTATCAACGATGGCCAGGCGAACGTCGTGAGAAGTCGCGCCGGTGGGCCGCCGAACCGCGTCGGCGCGGCGAACAGCGCCAGCATCGCGACGAAATAGATCGGCCCGAACACCCCAAGCTGGGACAGGACGAAATAGCCGAGCTCCCTGGGGTGAAACAGTGAACCCCCCAGATCGGCGTTGTCGCGGGTGTGCAGGTACGTCGCGAAGTGGTGGCTCCAGTTCCACCAGACATTCGGCGCGACGATCAGCGCTGCGATGCCGAGTGCGACGAGGAGGCCGCGCAAATGCCGTCGCTCGCTCGGCCGCAGCACCGCGAATCCGAAGGCCGAGAGCAGCCAATAGGCCATCGCATATTTGGCGAGCAGGCCGAGCCCGATCGCGCATCCCGTCGCGACCCACCAGCCGAGCCCGTCATTCTCGCGGGCTCGGATAAAAGTGTAGAGCGCGGCCGCCCAGCACGGCAGCAGCACCGCGTCGGTCGAGATCAGGAACGCCGATAGCGATACGCCGGGCAGCGTCGCATAGGCGAGCGCCGACCAGTAGCCAATCCGCCGGTCGTAAAGCCGCGCGGCGATACCGTAGACAAATCCCGACGCCACGGCGTGAAGCAGCGGCGCCGATAGCCGCACCGCGAACTCGCCATTGCCGAAGATCGCGGTGGTCAGCGCGATCAGCCAGGCGACGAGGGGCGGCTTCGAGTAGTAGCCGAAGGCCAAATGTCGCGACCAGAACCAGTACTGCGCCTCGTCGGGATAGAGGCCGGCGGACTGGAAGGCGAGCCACAGCAGCCGCGCCGCGGTGATCGCCAAAATTACCCAGGCCGCCATCGCGCCGTAGGACGGCGAAGCGATGCCGGGCGCGGGGACCGCCGAGCGGATGGTCACGGGGGTTTGAACGGGCGCGTCGGGGATCACGGATTTTCGACTTCGTGTTGTCCCATCAATTGGCTAGCTTGTCGCCGTCACGAAGCGAACGGGAGGGATAACATGAACAAGACGACATTGGTCGCGGCAGGCCTGCTGGCGACCGCGTTGACCTGGGGCTACGCCCAGGCCGCGAGCGAGACCTTCACCGGCACGCTGAGCGGCGCGGCCGAAGTGCCGCCGACCACCAGCACCGGCAGCGGTACGGCGCAAGTGACGCTCGATACGGCAACCAAGGAGATCACCTACAAGGTCACCTATAGCGGGCTCAGTGGCCCGGCCGCCGCGGCGCATATCCATTGCGGCGCCGCCGCCGGCGCGAATGCCGGCGTCGCTGTGCCGTTCAAGGATCCGGCCAGCCCGATCACCGGCAGCGCGACGATGACCGATGCGCAGATGGCCGATCTTCAAGCGGGCAAGTGCTACGTCAATATTCATACGGCGGCCAATAAGGGCGGCGAGCTCCGCGCGCAGCTGCAGAAGTAGCACAAGGGTCATCGCGGCGCGCGTAGTTGCGCGCCGCTCGGCAGCGGAGGACAAAGGCCTTTGTCCTCCGCTGGCGGGCTGATGCGCACCAGGAGCTGCGCGGTCAGGCCGCAAGCCGGCGAATAGCAGCCGTTGAGCGCCTCTAGCGTGGTGTCGCGAAAAATCGCGCGGATCACCGCGCCGTCCCGCATCCAGACATATTCGGCGGCGCCCTGGTAGCCGGTGGTCGGACCGGGCAGCGTGCCGCAATACCGGTCGGGTGCGCCGTACTCTTCATCGAGCGCGATGAACACGCCGCGAAACGCGCCGGCATTGACCATGTGGCGAGGACGCTCCAGCTGAATGCGCTTCAGCCCGTGCATCGCCTTGTCGATCTGGTAATAGGCGATGACCGGAAAACCGCCGAGCGACACCCCGCGCACCACCAGCGGCGCGTAACTGTCGCCAAAATTGATCGGCTCGGGCAAGGCCAAGCCGCGCGCGCCAAAATGGCGCTGCAGCTCTTCCGGCGACTCGCCCCAGTGCGTTCCGCTCCAGGCGTCGTCGAGATCATCGGCCCGCGCCACGGCGCAGAGCATCATCGACAGAGCCAGAATGGCGAGGATCGGCGCGCGCACGCTCAAAACTGCAGCGGCAGGTCGCGTACCGCGGCGCCGAACGAGGCCTGCGGGTGCGACGGCAGATCCTCTTCCTGGCGCTCTCGCCGCTCGACACAGCCCTTGGTGTCGTCAAACACGCCGCGCCACGTTTCGGCGTGGGGCAGCGCGCCGAGCAGACAGGCGTCGTAATCAGTATACGTGCGATCGGCCGCGCAGCCGAAAGACGGCCGGTCGGCGCGCGCCGCGGTGAGGATGATTCGGTTTGGCGCGGCCATGCCGCGCGCGAACGAACCGCTGTAACAGGCCGACACGACGACAATCGTCGGCGCCGCGCCGCAACCGGCGGCAAGGGCGCGCGCCAACGCCGCGGGCTTCAGCATCTGGTCGCGGCGCGACAGGTAAACTCCGAGGCCGTGCGCGCCGTGCGAGGTGATGAACACGAAGCAACCCTCGCCCGGCCCGCCATGCAGGCTGGCGATCCGGTCTAACACCCGATCCAGCGTCGCCGGCTCGACTGCCGGGTCGCGCGATCCGGCGCTGGCCGCGAGGCGATGGATGTCGCTCCGCGGCACGCCATGCTCGACGAGCCACATATCCATGGCTTTCACCGCGTTGTCGAAGACCGGCTGGGCGGTATCCCCGGCGACCAGCACGACCTGCCAGTGCTCGATCGGTGTCGCCTCGATCGGCTTCGCGGCGATGCAGGTGATCGCGACAAGGGCGACGAGGCAAAACCGGGCGATGAGGCGTTGGCACATGAAATGGATCTTCTGCGACGGCGGGTTGTTCAAGCGCCGGTTGGTAAATTGGCGGCGGGTGGCTTACAAGGCGCCCGCAATGTGGCACTGTTTCGGCAATCGCGTCCAATAGCGCGCCGTCGAGCATGGCGGCAAAGCTCGATCGTATCGTCGCGGAAAACCAACCGGCGCAATAACAGGGGGAACCATGTTCGATTTCGACCGCGTCAAGCGCCTGGAGAGACCGAAAGGCCTGCCGTTTCAGATCGGCAAGATCGGGCACGTCGTCATCAATGTGCGCGACGTAGCGAAATCCGCCGAGTTCTACACGCAAATCCTCGGCTTCCAGATCTCCGACGTCTATCCCGACGAGATGGTGCCGGGCGGCATGGTGTTCATGCGCTGCAACACCGATCATCACGGCATCGCGCTGATCGGCTCGATGGACAAGGCGGCGCCCAATGTCGAGCTTAACCACATCGCCTTCGAGGTGCCGAGCCTCGACGATGTGATCCGCGCCCGCGACCATCTTCAACGGCATCAGGTGCCGATCGATTTCGCCGGACGGCGGCGCGCGGGCTGCCAGATCGCGGTCGAGTTCCGCGACCCGGACAACCACCGCCTCGAAATCTACTGGGGGATCGACCAGATCGGCAGCGAGGGCAAGGCGCGCTCGCCGGCGGAATGGGACGGCAAGCCGTCGATCGACGCCGCCATCGCCGCGCCGGTGCCGGGTCAGGACCTGACCGTCCGCGATCCCTCGCTGCTCAAGTCTTAGCGGCTTGTTCTTTCAGCACGTCGCGGATCTCTTCCAACAGAACCTCGGTCTTGCTGGCGGCAGCGGCCGCGGGCGCGAGGTTGATTTTCAACCGGTTGATCTGCTTGACGAGAAGGAAGACCGCAAAGGCGACGATCACGAACTTGATGATCGCGTTGACGAACAGGCCGTAATTGATCGTCACCGCGCCCCCCGCTTTGGCCGCCGCCACGGTGGGATAGGACGCGCCCTTGATGGTGATGAAGAAATCGCTGAAGTCGATGCCGCCGAGGAGGAGGCCGATCGGCGGCATGAGGATGTCATTGACCAGCGAGTTGACGATTGTCGTGAACGCCGCGCCCAAGATGAGACCGACGGCGAGATCGACGACACTGCCGCGAACCGCGAAATCCCGAAACTCGCGCCACATAGTCTTTCCCCCTGAGGTTCCCCGCAGGCGCCGCGTAGCGCCGCCGAAAGTATAGCACCATCGCCGCGGCGGTTTGATCGGTTGCGGCGAGCCGGGTGGCTCGGGCATCTTCGCGCCCGATGAAGAATACGGATCGCTATACCGTCGTCGTCCGCGGCCTCATCGTGATGTGCAGCATCGGCATTCGTCCCGAGGAGCGGCATGGGCGGCAGCGCGTGCGCGTCTCGGTCGAGCTGATCGCGCCGGAGGGGGCGCCGTTTCCCGGTGAGAACCGCCGCCGCGTGATCAATTATGAGAAGATCGTCGCGGCGATCCGCGCGATCGCCGATAGCGGCCATATCGATCTGTGCGAGGGCTTTGCCGAGAAAATTGCGGACGCCTGTTTCGTCGACCCGCGAGTCGCGCGGGTGCGAATCACCGTCGAAAAGC
>JASHUW010000223.1 GCA_030039815.1 Alphaproteobacteria bacterium | reverse complement strand
GGTGCCTTCGCCGGCGATGACCGATGTGCTGACACCGTGGCTCGAGCCGGCATAGGAGCCGGCGAAGCCGTTCGAGGCGACGAGCGCGATACGCGAACGGCCCCAGCCGGCGTCGGCGCCCTCGGAGTTGGTGATGCCGGGCGTCGCGAGCGCGGTTTCCTCGGCGGCACGGGCGCGCTCGATGAGGTCTTCGGCCGACGGCTCGGTGGGATCGAGCATGTCGAGCATCGGCCAGGATTTGGTGATCTGGTCGGGGTCGGCGAGACCGCAGAACGGGTCTTCTGGGATCGCCTTCGCCATTGCGACGGCGCGCTCGACCAGTTCGTCGAGCGTCGCCGGCGCGCGATCGCTCGACGAGACGATCGCCTGCTGCTTGCCGATCAGCACGCGCAGGCCCAGGTCCTGGTGTTCCGATCGTTCGAGCTTCTCGGTCTTGCCGAGGCGGCGGGTGTGCGACAGCGAGGTGCCGACCACGGCCACCGCGTCGGCGGCGTCGGCCCCGGCCTTTTTTGCCTTGCCGATCAGGTCATTCAGTAGGTCGAGGGCGTTTTGCGCTTCGTTATCCGGCATTTGCACTCCAACTATTTCCAGATCAGCTTGCCGCTGCCGGGCAAGCCGTAGCTCGGCCATTTGCGGCTCACCTCGTCGATGACATCTTGCGCCATACGGATCGGCGTACCCCAGGCCCGCGTCGTTTCGGGCGGCAGCTTGGTGGTCGCGTCGAGGCCGATCTTGCCGCCCAGCCCCGACTCGGGGGACGCGAAGTCTAGATAGTCAATCGGCGTGTTCTCGACGAGGGTTACGTCGCGCACCGGGTCCATGCGGGTCGAGATCGCCCACATCACGTCCTTCCAGTCGCGCGCGTTGATGTCGTCGTCCACGACAATGACGAACTTCGTGTACATGAACTGGCGCAGGAACGACCAGACGCCCATCATCGCCCGCTTCGCCTGGCCGGGATAGGTCTTGCGGATCGAGACCACCGCGATGCGGTAGGAGCAGCCCTCGGGCGGCAGCCAGAAATCGACGATGTCCGGAAATTGCTGCCGGAGCAGGGGGACGAAGACCTCGTTGAGCGCCTCGCCGAGGATCGACGGCTCGTCGGGCGGTCGACCGGTAAAGGTCGAGAGATAGATCGGGTCGCGCCGCATGGTGATCGCCGAGAGGCGGAACACCGGAAAAGGCTCGACGGCGTTGTAGTACCCGGTGTGGTCGCCGTACGGGCCTTCGTCGCCGTATTCGTCGAGCGAGACATGGCCTTCGAGCACGATCTCGGCCTCGGCTGGCACCTTGAGCGGTATAGTGCGGCAATCGACGAGATCGACCCGCTTGCCGCGCAACAAACCGGCGAACTGGTATTCCGACAGAGTGTCGGGCACCGGCGTCACCGCGGCGAGGATCGTGGCGGGATCGGCTCCGATCACCGCCGCAGCGGGCAGCGGCTCCGATTTCTCCTTGGCCCAGCGCTGGTGGTGCTGCGCGCCGCCGCGATGCCGCAGCCAGCGCATCAGGGTCGTGTCGCGGCCTGTCACCTGCAACCGGTAGATGCCAAGATTGAAGCCGTCCTCGCGGCGTGCGCCCGGCCCCTTGGTGACGACGAGCGGCCAGGTCACAAGCGGCGCCGGCTCGCCCGGCCAGCAGGTCTGGATTGGCAGCCTGCCCAAGTGGATCCCATGGCCGGTCAGCACGATGTCCTGGCATGGCGCGCTGTTGACCGTGCGCGGGCGCATCGCCAGCGCCGTTTTCAACAGCGGTAGCATCTCCCACGCTTCGCGCCAGCCGCCGGGTGGTTCCGGCTGCTTGAGGAAAGCGAGGGTCTCGCCGATTTCGCGCAGCTGATGCGGCTCGCGATCCATGCCCCAGGCGACGCGCTCGACCGTGCCGAACAGGTTGACCAGCACCGGCATGTCGTATCTGCCGCCGGCACCTATCGCGTTCTCGAACAGCACCGCCGGCCCGCCTTCTGAGAGAAGGCGGGTCTGGATTTCTGTCATCTCGAGCACCGGCGACACCGGCTCCGTGACCCGGACGAGCCGCCGGCTCGCCTCGAGCCGGGCGATGAAGTCGCGCAGGCTGGCGTAAGGCATCCGCCTATATAGGCGCGGCTGCCGTCTTGCGCGAGCTTAAGGCGAAGAGCGCGACGAACGCGGCGAGGCACAGCCCGGCGGAGACGGCGAGCGCCGCGGTGCCGATGCGGTCGATCAAGAGCCCGAAGAGGAACGGCGCCGCCGATTCCGCGATGCGGGTCGGCACCGCGAGATAGCCGTTCCGCCGGCCATAGCCGGCCGGCCCGAAAATCGCCAACGGCACGGTGCCGCTGGCGATCGTCAGCATGCCGTTGCCGGCGCCATGCAGGACGGCGAAGACATTGATCGCCACCGGCCCGAAGAGCGCCAGGGTCGCGGCGCCGAGCGGGTGCAGCAGCACCGCGATCCGCGCCGGGATCAGCGGATGGAACGAGCGCAGGAAGCCGAATTCGAAGAGCCGTGCCGCCACCTGGGCCGGGCCGACAAGCGCGCCGGCGGCGATGGCCGCGACCTCGGTGGCGCCGGCCCCTTCGAGGAGGCGCGGTAGATGGGCGGCCAACGCGCCACTGACAAACCGTGTCGCCGCGAAGCAGAAGGCGAGGATCAGCATCGCGCCGGGCGGCGGGTCGAACGCATCCGGCGCGGCGTCGCTTGCCGCGGCGGCCGGTTGCATTGGCGGTGGGTGCGGCGGCACGGTCGGGATCAGCAGCAAGTTGATCGGCAGGCAGACGAAAAGGTTCAGCCCCGCCCATACCAGGCACGCCTCGCGCCAGCCGTAATGGCTCAGCATGAAGGCGCTGAGCGGCCAGCCGATCGTGCTGGCGAAGCCGGCAAACAGTGTGATGCCAGTGATCGGGCCGCGCGCACCGTGGCCGTAGAGCCGCGCGAGCGCAGCGAAGGCCGGCGTGTAGAGACCCATCGCCGTGCCTACCCCCAGCACAAGCCAGGCAGCGCAGAGCCCGGTCACGCCATGGACGAGGCTCAGCATCACCAGACCGCCGGCAATCACCGCGCTCGATGCGGCCAGTATCGGCCGGCCGCCGTGACGGTCGATCACCCGGCCAACGCTCGGGGCGAGCCCGCTCGACAGCAGCAGCGCGCCGGAGAAGATGCCGAAGAAAACGCTCGGCGCGACGCCGAGAGTCCGCGCGATCGGCAGGCCGAGAATGGCCGGAAGGTAATAGCTCGACGCCCAGGCCAAGGTCTGGGTCGTGCCCAGCGCGCAGACGACGGTGATGCGGCTCGCGGTCATTCGCTCATCAACTGTCAACTCGGGCCGATTGTCACGCAATGTTCATGATCAGAAAAATTTGTTTGATCGATGCGACACATAAGAGAATTTTTGAGACATGCGCGGCCTGAACCTGGATCAGCTGGAGGCTTTTGCCGCGGTGGTCGAGCTGGGCAGCTTCTCGGCGGCCGCGGCGCGGCTCAACCTGACGCAACCGGCGATCAGCTTTCAGATCCGGCAATTGGAGCGACGGCTCGGCGCACGGCTGCTCGAGCGAGTCGGACGGCGCGCCCAGCCGACCGCGGCGGGGCGCGAGCTGTTGCCGCATATCCATCGCATCGGGGAGACCGTCGCGAGCGCGGTGGAGGCGATGGCGGACCATGCGCAGGGAGTCGCCGGGCGGGTGCGGATCGGCACCGGTGCGACCGCGTGCATCCATCTCCTGCCGCCGGTGCTGAGCGAGCTGCGCCGGCGGTTCCCGCTCTTAGAGATCGTCGTGTGTACCGGCAACTCGCCGGACATGCTGCGCCTCCTCGAAGACAACGCGATCGACGCGGCGCTGGTCACGCTGCCGGCACCGCGGCGGATGTTCGATGTCGAGAAGCTCATCGACGACGAGATCGTCGCGGTCTTTCCGCCCGGTTTTGCGGCGCCGCCGAAGGCCTCGGCCGCAGCGCTCGCCGCGCTCCCGGTGCTGCTCTCCGAGCCGGGCAGCCAATCGCGCCGGGTAATCGACGACTGGTTCCGCCAGGCCAGGATCGCGCTGAAGCCGGCCATGGAGCTAGGCAGCATCGAGGCGATCAAGCAACTCGTCTCGGCCGGGCTGGGCTGCGGGTTGCTGCCGCGGCTGGCAGTGGGTGAAGGGCCGGTTGCGGCGCATTCGCTGGCACCGCCGCTCTACCGCGAGATCGGCCTCGTCGTGAGCCGCGACAAAATCCCCGATCGCGGGTTGCGTGAGCTGATGCGCAGCCTCGTCGCGCTCAAGCGCGAGGCTCATCCGGCGAGCAGTTGATAGACGACGCCGTCGCGGATGTCGCGGTCCTCGATCTCGCGGCTCACCGGTACGCGGTAGCGCGCCTGCTCCGCGAGACCCGAGCGCGGCAGATAGGCGCGGCCGGGGTCGCCGATCAGCACGAGACTGCCGCGAGCGGCGCAGCGACGCAGCCAGGCGATGGTGCGCTCCGCCATCGGCCGCTCGTAGCAGACATCGCCGGCAAGAATAACGGAATGAGCAGGCGGTTCGGCGTCGAGCAGGTCGGCGGCCGCGATGTCGATCGTCACGCCGTTGAGCGCGGCGTTGAGGCCGATCGCGGCGGCGGCGAACGGGTCGATCTCGGCGGCGGCGACACGCGCCGCGCCGGCGATCGCCGCAGCGATCGCCACCACCCCCGAACCGGCGGCGAAATCAAGCACGGCGCGCCCGGCGACGGCCTGCGGCTTGTCGAGCACGTAACGCGCGAGCGCCTGGCCGCCGGCCCAGGCAAAGGCCCAGAACGGCGGCGGCACGTGGCCTTGCGCGAGGCTGTCCTCGGTGGCCTGCCAGAGCGGGGTGATCTCGCTCGCCAGATGGAGGCGGATTTCCGGGAGGAGCGGTGGCGAGGCGACCGCCGTGTTGGCGCGAATAAAGTCGGCGGGATCAGAACTCACACAAAATGCCCGGCGACGATGGCGGCGAGCATGGTCCAGCCGACGATGCGATTGGCGCGGAAGTTCCGCAGGCAATCGGCCGGGTCGTCGAGCGCCACGCCCTGCGCCTGTCGGTAGAGCAGCATGCCGACATAGGGCAGCAGGATGAGAAAGCCGGTGCGCAGATGCGCGGCGATCCCGGCGGCGAGCCACAAGGCTGCTGCCGCGGCGTAGAACGTGTAGAGGTAGGGCCGCGTGTTGTCGCCCAGTGCCAGCGCCGAGGATTTGACGCCGATGCGCGCGTCGTCCTCCTTGTCCTGATGCGCGTAGATCGTGTCGTAGCCGAGCGTCCAGCAGATACCGCCGAGATAGAGCAGCACCGGCGGCCAGGCGAGGCGTCCCGTCACCGCGGTCCAGCCGATCAGCGCGCCCCAATTGAAGTTGAGACCAAGAAAAAGCTGCGGCCAATAGGTGATGCGCTTCATGTAGGGATAGGTGGCGATCAGCCCCAACACCGCGACGCCGAGGATGATGCTGGCGCGGTTGAGGATGAAGAGGATCGCCGCGCCGATCGCGAGCTGTGCGGCCATGAAGATCGCCGCCTGTTTGACGGAAACCCGGCCGCTGGGGATCGGGCGCAGGCGGGTGCGCGCGACCTGGCCGTCGAACTCGCGGTCGGCGATGTCGTTGAGCGTGCAGCCGGCGCCGCGCATCACCACCGCGCCGATCGCGAAGAGCAGCATCAGCCACGGATCGGGCCAGCGCGGCCCGGCGAGAGCGATGCCCCACCATCCCGGAAACAGCAGCAGCCAGGTGCCGATCGGCCGGTCGAGCCGGGCGAGGCGCGCATAAGGCGCGGCCCAGCGCGGCAGCCAGCGATCGACCCAGTCGCCGACATGGATGTCGGTCGGGTCGACGGCTTTCCCGGAAACCTCGCTCATCGGTTAATCTTGGGCCAATGAAGCCGTCATTGCGAGCGCAGCGAAGCAATCTCCTTCCGCCTAGGCCTCTCACAGTGGGAGATTGCTTCGTCACCTTCGATTCCTCGCCATGACAGAAGTAAAAATCGCAACGCGGCTTTATTTGCCTTTGGCGCTTGCCGAGGGCGGGACGGCGGCGCTCGATGCGGCGCAGGCGCATCGCCTGCTGCATGTGCTGCGGCTCGCGCCCGGCGCGGCGGTGGCGGGGTTCAACCCGACCGATGGCGAGTTTTTGTGCCGCATCGTCGAGCTCGGCCGGAGCGGTGGTTCGCTCGCCGTGGCGCGGCGGCTGCGCGCGCCGCGAGCCGATGCTGATCTCTGGCTGCTGTTCGCGCCGATCAAGCGGCTGCGGCTCGATTGGCTGATCGAAAAGGGAACCGAGCTCGGCGTCGCGACCTTTGTCCCGGTGATGACGGCTCGCACCCAGCCCGAGCGCATCAACCCGGAGCGCCTCCTCGCCCACGCGGTCGCCGCAGCGGAGCAGAGCGAGCGCCTGTCGGCGCCGGAGATTCGTCCGGCCGCGCCGCTCTCGGCCGTGCTCGCGGCCTGGCACGGCGAGCGCCGCCTGATCGTCTGCGACGAGACCGGGCGCGACGCGCCG
>JASHUW010000222.1 GCA_030039815.1 Alphaproteobacteria bacterium | reverse complement strand
GCTCCCCCACCCCTCCGCCAAGCGCGGGATGCGCCGCGCGGGCGGCTGGGGCAGCCTCGTGCGCTCAGCCCCGAGCCGATCGATCGCCGTAAGCCGCGCCTCCAGGTCGATATCAAGGCTCGAGGTGATTTCAAGCTTCGGATCCTCGAACACATCGACCCGCCGCCGCCGGCGGATTGGGTCCATCACCACCCGGTCGCGCTCGCGCAGCAGCATCGCGATCTCCGGCTGGTAGAGCCGCACCATCGCGGTGAGCCAGAAGCTCACGAAACCCGCCGGCTCGGCGGCATCGAGCGAGAAGCGGTCGAGCATGCGGATGACATCCTCGGCGCGATACCAGGTCTCACCCGTCACCCAGCGATTGGTGGTAAAGAGCCGCACCGGCTCGCCCGCGGCATCGACGGCGATGGCGATCAGATGGCAGACCTCGTCGCGCGCGCCGCGCTTCGACGGCGCCGCCTGCGGCGGGGTCGGCAGACTCTCCTTGGCGATCGCAGCCTCGGGCAGCAGCAGCGGTTGCGCGCCTGCCGGCATGCCTTCAGCCCGCAGAAAAAGGTGGAAATGCCCCTGCTCTGCCGCGCTGGCCGCGTTCGCATGGCAATGAAAGAAATATTGTGCGTGACTGATCAGATCGTAGCCGTCGCCCGGCGGATAATGCCGCCATTCCTCAGCCTCACCCGGGCGGCCCAGCGCTTCGCGCAGGACATTGCTCCCGCGCGCCGCCAGCTCGCTCCGGCACCCTCGAATAACCGCAGCGGCAGACGCCGCGCGCCCCGACCCCGTCACGCAACCACCTGAATGCCTGGGTGAACGAAACGGGTTCAGGATACCTATCTGCGCGACGCCGACAAGGCCGGGTTGGTGAGGGTCCAGACAACCACCTGCTTCGCGACGTTCCCCACCGCCTGGTTCATCGCCTCGACGATGGCCGGAGTCGCATTGACGGTCGCGGGTTGGCGCGCGGTGATCATGGTCTGCGCCAAGATCTTGCGCTCCGGTATCTTGACGAGCTTGACCGACAGCGCCACCACGGCGGTGGGTGCGCCAGCGCCGCCGTTTTGCGAATCGTACACCGCCTCGAAGTGGCGCAGATCGCCCTCGATCTCGAAATCGGCGCGCAGGTCGAGCGAATCGGGGCCGACCGCCGCCACCGACTTGCTGTTCTCGAAGGCCTCGACCAGCACAGCGCGCACCATATTGGGCGTGCGGTCGGCCCAGTCGCCGTCGGCGAGATAGTCGATGGCGTTGGTCGCCCGCACGACGGCGATGCGGCGCGGCTCCAGCCCTTCGGGCGCATAGGGCGCGTCGATGACGATCTGCGCATTGGTATGCGGGAGGTTGGCGGGAATGTCGGTCGGCGCCGACAGCTGAAACAGCGGACGCGGCGGTTTGGTGAACAGGCCAGCGCAACCTGCCAAGACGACAACAAGCAGTGCAGTCACCGCGAGGCCGACGCCTCGATGCCCCAACGGGCGCAAGTTTCTGATCATTTCGGCTGGTACCCTTCGCGGCGATCGCCAAACAGCAGGCGGGTCGGGTCATGTTCGACCTGGGAGACAAGACGGCTCAGTCCGGCGATGAACTGGCGCGTTTCGCCAACCAGCGCATCGACATCGCCGAGCGTCTGCTGGCTGAAGCGTTTGACGCCGGGCGACACGTCACGCAGCGTCGTCTGCAGGTCGTGGTTGGTGTCCGAAAGCCCCTTCACCAGCCGATCGAAATCCCCGAGTGAGGCCAGCGCCTGATCCTTGAGCCCGCCCTGCTGCGTGACGGCGGTATCGAGGTTGGTGAAGAGGTTCGCCGCCGCCTTGAGGGCCTCGCCGGCATTGGCGGCGATCTCGCCGCTGTGCTCGGCCAAGTCGTGGCTGACCTTTTGAACGTTATCGAGGGTCGACGAGAAGGCTTGGCGGTTCTGGTCGTTTAGCAGGTCGTCGACATGGTCGAGGATGACGTCGAGCTTGTCCAACAGCTGCGGGCCGCGCGCGGCCAAGCTCGCCAGCGTCGCGCGCTTCGAGCGGATGACGGGATAGCGCTGACCGTGCTGCGCCTGGAGCAGCTCCTGGCTCTTGCCCGGTTCGATGAGAATGTAGGAGACGCCGGAAAGAATATTGGTCTGGATCGTCGCGGCGTCGTCCTTTTTGACCGGCGTGTTGCTCTTGACTTCGACCGTCACCCGGATCGGTTTGCGCCCGTTGGAGGCGAGGATTTCCGGGTCGGTGATGATCTCGATGTCGGACACGGTGCCGACCGGGATGCCGTTGTATTCGACCCGACCGCCCTGGCTAAGGCCGGTCACCGGTCCTTCGAAATAGACGTCGTAATGCGCGAAGCTGGTGGTGAACTGAGTGCCCGCCAGCCACAGCACCGCCACGAAAGCAAGAAACACCATCGTCAGCACGAAGGCGCCGACGGCGACGTAATGTGCGCGTGTCTCCATCTCGCCCCTCTTGCCCCCTAGCCGATGTGCGGCTCCCCAGCCGCCAGCGCGGCGCGGCCACGCGGCCCGTGGAAATACGAATGAATCCAGGGATGGTCGTCTTGAAGGTGCTCTTCGAGCGTGCCGACCTTGATCTTCTTGTCGATCAATACCGCGACCCGATCGCAGATGGCGAAGAGGCTGTCCAGGTCGTGCGTCACCAGGAACACGGTGAGCTGGAGGCTCGACTGCAAATCCTTGATAAGCTGGTCGAACGCCGCGGCGGCTATCGGATCGAGCCCGGCCGTCGGCTCGTCGAGAAAGAGGATTTGAGGGTCGAGCGCCAGCGCGCGGGCGAGCCCGGCGCGCTTCCTCATGCCGCCGGAAAGCTGTGCTGGGAATTTGTCCGCCGCCTCGGACGGCAGCCCGACCAAGCCGATCTTGCATGCGGCGATCTCGGCCATCAGGCGCGCCGGCAACCGCAGATCCTCTTTCAGCGGCACTTCGATGTTCTGCGCCACGGTCAACGAGCTGAACAGCGCGCCATCCTGGAACAGCACTCCCCATTGGGTTTCGAGATCGTGCCGCTCGTCTTCGTTGAGGTTCAGCACGTCGCGGCCAAGCACCTCGATCCGGCCGGAAACCGGCCGGTTGAGCCCCACCACGGTGCGCAGCATCACCGACTTGCCGGTTCCCGAGCCGCCGACGATACCGATCACCTCGCCGCGCTTCACATCGAGATCGACCCCGTCATGGATGACCTGGTCGCCAAAGGCATTGACCAGGTTGCGTACCCGGATCACGACATCGTCGTTTTGCTGCTCGGTCACCGCTCAAACCTTCAACATGGAGAAGACGATCGAGAACGCCGCGTCGGTGACGATC
>JASHUW010000221.1 GCA_030039815.1 Alphaproteobacteria bacterium | reverse complement strand
GACCGGCTGCGCCCGAACCGGTTGCGGTAACGAACGCTCACGGTCTTCGTCCCCGAGCCGTACAGCACGGGAGGAGGCGCCCGTCATGCGAGTCACTCGTCGGTCGGTTTTGCGCAGTTCCGCGGCGGTCGCCGCGATCGGCACGCTCGGTCGTCCTGTTATCGCCAACGCGGAGGCCAAGACCGCCGTCGCCTGGTGGATCCAGGGGTTCGCGCAGGAAGAGGACATCGCCTTCAAGAAACTCGTCGAGGATTACGAGAAGGCAAGCGGCAACACGATCGACTACACGATCAGCCCCTATGCGCCAATGCGCGAAAAGACGATCTCGGCGATCACCAGCGGCCTCGTCCCGGATCTCTTCCAGAACAGCCCGGTCGAGATGTCCGCGATCTGGGCCTGGCAGGACAAGCTCGAAGACGTGAGCGACGTGATCGAAACGCAGAAGGCGAACTACAGCGACAGCGCGCTGCTTTCGGCCAACAACTACAACGCCGTCACCAAGAAGCGCAGCTTCTATCTGGCGCCCTACCAGACCGCGTCGCTGCCAAATCACATCTGGCGGCCGCTGGTCGAGAAAGCCGGCTATAAAATGGAGGACATCCCCAAGACGTGGGACGCCTACTATGATTTCTTCAAGGGCGTGCAGAAGAAGCTGCGCGACCAGGGCATGCGTAATGTCTATGGGCTCGGCTTCCAGCTAACCACTCAGGGCAACGACCCGAACAACTTTTTCGGCTATTTCCTGCTGGCCTATGGCGGCGAAAACATCGTGTCGCGCGACGGCAGGCTGCATATCAACGACCCGAAGGTCCGCGAGGCGGTGATCAAGGCGCTCGACTACCCGACCAAGGCGTACAAGGACGGCTTCGTCCCTTCGAGCGCGATCAACTGGAACGACGCCGACGACAACAACGCATTCCACGCCAAGACCCTGGTCATGGATCTCGACGGGACGATCTCGACCGAGGTCGCGATCATCAAGGACAAGCAGGACTACGACGACATCGTCGTGCAGGGCTTGGCGAACGACAATGACGGCAAGCCGGTGCCGGCCCAGGTCACCCACTTCGGTGGAATGATCCCCAAGGGCGCGAAGAACATCGAGGTGGCGAAGGACTTCCTCAAGTATCTGATCCAGCCCAAAGTCACCAACGATTACCTGAAGATCGGGCTGGGCCGGAACGTCCCTTCCTTCCCCGCGCTCGTCAAAGACGACCCGTGGTGGACCGATGATCCGCACCGCAAGGCCTATGTCGAGCAGGCATTGCTCGGCCCAACCATGCCGGATTTTTTCGTGTTCAATCCGGCATGGGCGGAGGTCCGCAACCAGCACGTCTTCGGCGCCGCCTGGGCCGACATCATCAAGGACGGCATGTCGCCAAAAGATGCCGCCGACAAGGCGCTCAAATGGGTCGAGCAGATATTCCAGAAATATCCGATCGAGACGACCTGAGAGAGCGAGGATCGGACACCGCCCGATGCAGCTCTGCGGCCGACGCGGCTTCACCCAATGCGCGGACGCAGGCGAACAAGCGTTCACCGACGCGCTGCCGCGACACATTTACTCGCTTTGATTTCATTGCAACTCTGTAATGCGATAACGATTGAGCCGATAGAATGCTCGCCTTATATTCCGCCGCCGGGACCGCCGCAGGAGGGCGGCTTGGAGGCGGCAGTTGCCGTCCTGTAGGGAAGGAAATGGGAATGACGATAATCACCAGACGGTCGGTTCTACGCAATTCGCTGGCGGTGGCCGCGGCCGGAACGCTCGCGCGCCCCTTTATCGCCAATGCCGCGGCATCGACCGCAACGGTGTGGTGGACCCAAGGTTTCGTGCCCGAAGAGGACGCAGCATTCCGCAAGATGGTCGAGGACTACCAGAAGCAGAGCGGCAACACGATCGATTACAGCCTCGTACCGTTCGCGCCGCTCTCGCAGAAGATCGTGTCGGCGTTGACCAGCGGCGACGTGCCGGACCTGATTTCGCACGATATCAATGACCAGATTTTTGTTCCGCAGAATGCCTGGGACGACAAGGTCATCGAAGTCGGCGACGTAGTCGACACCCAAAAGGATCAGTATTCGCCGTCGGTCTATCTTGCGACGCAATATTACAACAACGCCACCAAGAAGCGCGGGATCTATATGATCCCGTTCAAGACCGCGGTCATCCCGTTTCATGTGTGGAATTCGCTGGTCGAGAAGGCCGGCTTCAAGCTGGCCGATGCGCCGAAGACCTGGGATGCGTTCTGGGACTTTTTCAAGCCGATGCAGGCGAAGCTGCGTGAGACGACACGCAACATCTACGCGATGGGCTTGCAATGCACGACCACCGGTCCGGCCGACGGCAACAACATGTTTGCCGGTTTTCTCATCGCAAATGGCGGTAACGACATCGTGACCAAAGATGGCAAGGCCCACCTTGATGATCCGAAAATCAAGGAAGCAGTTGCCAAGTCATTGAAGTATATTACCGACGCCTACAAGGGCGGCTATGTGCCCTCAGGCGCGCTGAGCTGGAACGACGCCGACGACAACAACGCCTTCCACTCGAAGCTGTTTGTGATGGATTTCGATGGTACGATCTCGACCGAGGTCGCGCTCTACCACGACAAGGAACAATACGACGACATCGCCACCCTCCCGCTGCCAAACCGCAATGATGGCAAACCAAACGCGGCGCAGCTCGGGGTCGGCGCGGCGTTCATCCCCAAGGGGGCCAAGAACGTGGAGGTCGCCAAGGACTTCATGAAGTACGTGATCCAGCCCCAAGTGACAAACGCATTCCTGAAAGAGGGGCTGGGCCGCTGGCTGCCGGCGGTGCCGTCCCTGGTCAAGAGCGACCCGTTCTGGATGGCTGATCCGCACCGCAAGGCCTATGTCACTGAAGGCTTGCTTTCCGAGACCGTGCCAAACTGGATGGTGTTCAATCCCGGTTGGGCCGAGGTCAACGCTCAGCAAGTCTGGGGCGCGGCCGAGGCCGACATCATCCGCAACGGCACGGCGCCGGAGGCGGCGGCCGATGCGGCGTTCAAGAAGATCGACGCGATCCTCGGCAAGTACCCGATCGTCCAGAGCTAGGCTAAGAGGCGCACATGGCATCCGTATCGGTCATCGAGGCCGGCCGCCCCGTACTGGGGCGGCGCTCGCGTTTGCGCAGTCTGCGCGGCGGCCTGCAGGGCTCAGAGTATGCATGGGCAATTGCCTTCTGCATCCCCTATATCGCGGTGTTCCTTGCCTTTGTCGTTTATCCCGTCCTGTACGGGCTATGGCTGGGACACAAACCGGCGCTCTACCTCGAGCTCGTCCATGACCCGATCTATCAGGAAACGGTGGTCAACACCATTCTGTACCTGGTCATCGGCGTCAACGTGAAGATGTTCTTCGCGTTGCTGTTGTCGGGCTTCTTCATGCGCAAGGGCTGGTGGGTCAAAGGCCTTTTGATGATCTACGTGCTGCCCTGGGCGGTGCCAGCGCTTCCCACCTTCATCTCGATCCACTGGATGCTCAACACCCAGTGGGGTTTGGTCAATAACGCGCTTTGGGACGTTTTCCACGTCGATGGGCCCGGCTGGCTCGACACGACGCGCTGGCTGGCGCTCGGGTCGGTGATCGTCTCGTACATCTGGAAGAACATGCCGTTCTGGACCGTGATCCTGCTCGCCGGCCGGATGGCGATCCCGACCGAGCTGTACGAGGCGGCAGAGGTTGACGGAGCGACCGGCATCAGGCGCTTCGTGCATGTGAGCATGCCGCTGCTCGCCAATCTCTACCTGGTGTGCACGCTGCTCTCGACGATCTTCACGCTCGGCGATTTCAACACGGCCTATTTCATCTCGGGCGGCGGACCGGCGCTGTCGACGCATGTGCTGGCGACGCTGGGCATCCGCGATGCGTTCGAGATCGCCCGGCCCGAGCTCGGTGTCGCGGCGGTGTTGTCGGCCCTGCCGCTGATGATCCCGTTGGTGATCACGCTGATGCATAAGCTGCGCACCTCGGAGGTGCAGCTGTGACCGCGGTCACCGCGCAGGGCGCCCCGGCTCGCCGGCCGAATTACAAGCGGCGGCGGGTGTGGGGCGAGATGGCGGCGCTGGCGCTGGCCGTGGTCCTCATCATCTGGACGCTGGCGCCCCTCTACAACATGGTGATGGTCTCGCTGTCGTCTCACGCCGACGTCTTCAGCTCGAATATCTGGCCGTCGGATGCGTCCGCCGTAAGCTACTGGATCGTCCTGTCCGAGGGTTACTGGTATCTCGAATATTTCTGGCACCAGTACGCCAACAGCATCTATATCGGCTTCTGGACGGTGTTCCTGACGCTCGGCATCGGCTCGATGGTGAGCTACTCGATCGGTCGGATGCGCATCCGCCACGGCTGGCTGCTGACCAACGCGGCGCTGATGACCTATCTCGTCCCGGCCTCGTTCCTGGCGATCCCGTTCTACCGGATCATGCAGAGCTACGGCCTCGGCAACAATGTCTGGTCGATCATCGCTGTCGAGGTCACCTTCGCCACACCCTATGCGATCTTCATCTTCCAGCAATACGGGCGGAGCATCCCGTTCGAACTCGACGAAGCGGCACGGATCGACGGCGCCTCGCCGATCCAGGTCTATTTCCGCATCTATCTGCCGCTGATGGCACCCGCGCTGGTCGCGGTCGGCACTTATGCGCTGCTCCTGGCCTGGAACGAATACTTGTATCAGTTCCTGCTGCTGTCGAACAAACGCAGCATGACCGTGCCGGTGGCGCTCGCGCAGTTCCTCAACAGCGACGAGTCGCCGTGGAACTACATGATGGCGACGGCGGTCGTATACGCGATCCCGCCGGTCATCATCTACTACCTGTTCCGCGGCAAGATGACCGCCGGCCTGACGATGGGCGGGGTCAAGGGCTAGAAGGATCGGGTTCGCCGGTGGTGCGCCGCGCTTAAGGCGCGCCGTCCGGGCGAAGCCGGCCGTCGACTCGCGGGTCGCCGCGGCCGAGTCCGGACGAGATCGCGATACGGATCAGATCGGCCATGCGCGGTGTCGCCAGCTTGGCCTTGAGTTGGCTGCATTGGTTGGCCACGGTTTTGTAGCTGACGCCGATCGCCTCGGCGATCTCGGTCAGGGTGCTACCGTCGGCCAAGAGGCGCAGGATCTCGATGTCGCGCGGCGACAGACGGCTCAGCGGATCGGAAGACGAGCGAATATTGCCGATGGCGAGCTCCTGGGCCATCTCCGGCTCGATATAGCTGCGGCCGGTCGCGACGCGCCGCACCGCTTCGAGCATCTGCTCGGGCGGCGCGTTCTTGCTGACATAGCCTTGCGCGCCGGCCTCGAGAACCCGGGCGACGTAGATCGGGTTGTCATACATGCTGACGACAAGGACCCGGACCTTCGGGTTCTCGATGCGCAGCCGCCCGAGCACCTCAAGGCCGCCGATCCCCGGCAGGTTGAGGTCGAGGATGACCAGATCGGGCCGGAATTCGCGAAACTTGCTGATCGCCTCCTGGCCGCTCGCGGCCTCGGCGATCTCCGGCCGGTCTTCCGCGGCGAGCAGCCGGCGCAGCCCGGAGCGCACGATCGGATGATCGTCGACGATCAGCAGTTTGAGGGTCACCGCACGGCCTCCGCTCGCGCCTGCTCCGCCACGGTGGCGGCGGGTGACGGAAGCCAGGCGCGGACAGAAAGCCCGCCCGCCGCCCGGTTGGCGAAGATGAGCCGGCCACCCATCGCGGTGACGCGCTCGCGCATGCCGATGAGGCCATAGCCCAGCGCCGGCTCGTCGCGCAGCCCCGGCCCGTCATCGGCGACGTCGACGATCGCGTCGCCATCCGCGTCGCGATCGACCGAGATTGCAATAAAGCTCGGCTTCCCGTGGCGCAGCGCATTGCTGAGGCATTCCTGCACAATACGGTAGACGACCGTATCAGTCGGCTCACCGAGATTTTCGCAGCCAGGCGCGATGCGCACCCGGTATTCGACCTTGGGATAGCGCCGGCGCCAGAACTCGACGAGCCGACCAACCGCCTCGCCGAGGCCGAACTCGGCCAGACCGATCGGCCGCAAGCGCCCCAGCATGCCGCGCACGAGCCGCTGCAGGTGGCGCGCGGCCTCGGCAGCCGACTGGATATGCGACGGCAACTCTGCCGCACGCCCTTCTTTCAGCAGCCGCGCCGCGTTGGCGATGTCGACGTTCATCGCGAAGAGAAACGGGCCGACCTCGTCGTGCAAATCGCGCGCGATGTCGCCGCGCTCTTCCTCCTGGAGGGTAAGCAGCTGCTCGTGAAGCCGGCGATTATCGGCGTCGGCTGCGTCGAGCCGGGCCGCCATGCGGTTGAAACTGTCGCGCAGCCGTATCAGCTCGGGAGCCAATCGGTCGCCGACCCGGATCGCGAAGTCGCCTTCGCCGAATTGCTCCATCGCCGCAGCGAGACGATCAAGCGGTCGCAGCGCGCGCCCGATCGACAGGTAGATCAACGGGATCGTCGCGGCGGCGAAGATGACGAGCACGACAAGGCCGGCGCTCAGCTCGTTCCACACTTCGAGGATTTCGTTACGCGGCTCCGTTTCGATCACCACCGTGCCGAGCGGCTGACCGCTCAGCATCACCGGGATACGATGCGTCTCGGGCGCAACGCCGATCAAGCGGATGAACCAGCGCGGGACACCGCCGAACGGTCGGTGATCGTTGACGGGGTTGACCTGCTCGGCGGCGCCGTTATCGATCACCGAGACGCGAAGGTGCCGGTTGCCCTTGAACGAGGCGACCAGGTCGGCAAGATCGCGCTGCGGGTTGCGTGACCCGCCGATCTGCGACACCACGTCGTCTACCGTCTGTTCGGCGACCAGCAGAGCCGAGCGCATCTCGTTCTGCACCGAGCGCGAGGCGTTGATCAGCGTCGCCGCGCAGCCGAGCACAAGTCCCGCCAACAGCGCGGCGCCGACAAGGACAATCAGGCGGAATCGCAACGGCATCAGGAGCCCCCGGGCGCCGCATCGGCGCCGCCGCGCGCGAGGATGCCACGCGGTGTCCCGGATTGATACACGCCGGCGCAACGATCCGAGGCAAATGGCCCAATCGGGAAGTTTTCCCGAAAAGATTAGGAAGTTGCGCCATAG
>JASHUW010000220.1 GCA_030039815.1 Alphaproteobacteria bacterium | reverse complement strand
GCCAATCTGATCGGGCCGGGCGTGGTGCGCACGCGGTTGCGGGCTCGCGTCTTTCCCGGCGAGGACCCGATGAGCCTGCCGCCGCCCGAGACCGTGACCGAAGCTTTTGTGCGGCTCGCGCTCGACGACTGCGCGCGCAACGGCGAGGTCGTCAATGCCGGCGACCTCGCCGATACCGTGTCGCGCGCCTAGGCCTTGCCGCGCGCATAGGGGTTCTCCCCCTTGCGCAACATCAGCCGGATCGGCGTCCCCGGCAGGTCGAAATCCTGACGCAGCGCGTTGACGAGATAGCGCCGATAGCTGTCGGGCAGCTCGCTCGGCTTCGACGCGAACAGGGCGAAGGTCGGCGGCCGGGTGTTGGCCTGCGTCATGTAGCGCAGCTTGAGGCGCCGCGCGCCGACCAGCGGCGGCGGGTGGTGCTGCTGGATCCCGGCGAGCCAGCGATTGAGCGCCGGGGTTGGCAGCCGCTTGTTCCACACCGCGTCGGCCGCGATGACCGCCTTCATCAGCGCGTCGAGCCCGGTTCCGGCCATGCCCGAGATCGGCACCAGCGCGACGCCCTGCAGCTGCGCCAGCGAGGCGGTGATGCGGTCGCGCAGCTGGCGCAGCGCCGCCGGCTTGTCGGCGACCGCGTCCCATTTATTGGCGGCGAGCACCAGCGCCCTGCCCTCTTCGGCGACCATGTTGGCGATCGTCAGATCCTGGCGGCCGAACGGTTCAAGCGCATCGAGCACCAAAACCACCGTGCCGGCGAAGCGGATCGTCCGCAGCGTGTCGGCGACCGATAAGCGCTCCAGCTTGTCCTGCACATGCGCGCGCCGGCGCAACCCGGCCGTATCGACCAGGCGGATCGCGCGGCCCTGCCATTGCCATTCGAGCGCGATCGAATCCCGGGTGATCCCAGGCTCCGGCCCGGTCAGCAGCCGGTCCTCGCCGACGAGGCGATTGACCAGCGTCGATTTGCCGACATTCGGCCGGCCGACGATCGCCAGTTGCAGCGGCCGTTGGCCAGCCGCCTCGGCCTCCGCCGGTTCGCCGTCGGGGAGCGGTGCGAAGTCACGCAGCCGGTCGTAAAGCTCGGCGAAGCCCTCGCCGTTCAGCGCCGAAATCGGCACCGGATCGCCGAGACCCAGCGCATAGGCCTCGCCGACTGCACCGAGCTCGGCGCGCCCCTCGGCCTTGTTCGCGATCAGCACGACCGGCTTGCCGCTTTTTCGCAGCCAGCCGCCGAAATGGCGATCGGGTTCGGTGATGCCCTCGCGCGCGTCGATGACCAGCAGCACGACGTCGGCGAGGTCGAGCGAGCGTTCGGTCTGCGCCCGCATCCGCCCGGCCAGCGTCGCCGGCGCCGCCTCTTCGAGGCCGGCGGTGTCGATGACGCGGAATTCGAGGTCGGCGATCCGGCCCTGGCCTTCGCGCCGGTCGCGCGTTACCCCCGGGGTGTCGTCGACCAGCGCCGCACGCCGGCCGACCAGCCGGTTGAACAGCGTCGATTTGCCGACATTCGGCCGGCCGAGTATGGCGACCGTGAAGCCCATTTCATCTCGAACCCGCTCACCGATAGGCGGAAAGATTGGCGTCGTCGGTCAACAAGTAAACCGTGTTCCCGGCGATAATCGGACCCAGATAGCCCTTATCGGACATATTGGTCTGCCATTGCGTCTGGCCGTCCTGGGCGGAGACCCACATCGCGATCCCGGTCGACGACAGCGCGATCAGCTGTCCGCCCCCCATCACCGGCCCGGCCCATTCGATCGGGTCTTCCTTCTTTTTCATGTCCTCGTAATTCGGCAGCTGCGCGGTCCACCGCACTTTGCCCTCGTCACGCGTCAGGCAGACGATCTCCTGGTTGTTGGTGATGACGAAAACGAAATCGCCGACGCACCAGGGCTCGTGGCTGCTGCCGATCTCCTGTTCCCAGACATGGTTCCCGGTGCGCAGCTCGATCGCCATCATCCGCCCGCTATGGCTGATCGCGAAAACCCGACCGCGGTCGATGACCGGGCGGCCGTGGATGTCGGCCATCGCCGACATCGCATCTCTGCTGCGCGCCGAGGCGAGGTTTTCCGACCACAGGACGCGGCCGTTCTCGACCCGGATCGCGTAAAGCTCGCCGGAGGTATAGGCGACGACGACGATCTCGCCCTCCACCGCCGGGCTCGCATTGCCGAGCAGCGTGCCGACCTCGGGGATGCCGGTGTGCGACCATTGGCGCGAGCCATCGTCGGCCGACAGCGCCATCAACTGGTTGTCGACGGTAACGACGAAAATCCGGTTGTCGACGACGGTCGGCGCGGCATGGATCGGCGTCTCGACATCCTTGCGCCAGATAATCTTGCCATCATTGGGGTCGAGCGCGATGACCTCGGCGTAGCCGGTCGCGACGTATAGCCGGCCGTTCCAGAAGCATGGCCCGCCGCCAAAGGCGTTGCCCTTCTGGTCGGGCGGGGTCAGGTCGACCTGCCAGAACCGCTTGCCGCTCGCCGTGTCGAGCGCGGTGACCTGCACGCCCCCATCCATCGCGAAGACGCGTCCCGCGGCGACGACCGGTTGCGACATGACCTTGGTGTAGCGCGAGGTCCCGTCACCGATACTGGTCTCCCACGCCTTCTTGACCTGGTTGGGCAGCGCGAGATTGCCCATCGCGTGGCTGGGATTGCCGCCCGGCTCGGGCCAATCCGGGTTCACCGTCGGCGCCGGCACCGTGACCGGCTTATTGGCGATCGATGGGTCGGCGGCGATCTGCCGGTCGAGCCCGAGCACCGAGATGCGCTCGCCGGGCAAGCGCGCCTTCGGCTTCGATCCGAACAGCCCGCATCCCGCCGTGGTCAGCGAGGCGAGCAGCGCCGTGACGAAGTGGCGTCGTTTCATTGTGGCGGTCGCGGGATCAGGGCTTCAGCACCGTGGCCATCTCGGCGGCCCGGCTGCGCATGCCTTCCGGTGCGGCGGCGTCCGCGGCGAGCTTTTTATAGATGTCGAGCGCGCCCGCGCTGTCGCCGGCCTTGAGCTTGGCGGCGGCGGTGAGGTCGAGCGCGGTGTAGTGCCACGGACTGTCGCCTTCGGCGAGCGGTTTGAGCCGGTCGATCACTTTTTGCGGGTCGCTGTCGGCGAAGCCGTTCATCACCGCGAGCAGCGTCGCCGCGTCGCGCAGTTCCGGGTCGAGATCGGGTGACGCGGCGATTCTATCGTAATCGGCAATCGCGCCCTTCACGTCGTCCGATTTCGCGGCGAGGTCGGCGGCCTCGAATGCGGCGAGCTGCGCGTATGATCCGCCTTCGGTGCCGACCGAGGCAAAAATCTTCGCCGCGTCGGCATCCTTGCCCTGGCGCAGCAGCGCCAGCCCCGCCTCGTAGCGCACCGACAGCGCTTGGCGCTGCGCCAGCTGATGGTTGCGCCAGGCGACGATGCCGCCAGCGATCAGCATCGCCACCACGACCGCGGCAATCACATAGCGGCCGTACTGTTTCCACAGCTTCAGGAGGTTGTCGCGACGCAGTTCTTCGTCGATTTCGCGGAATATGTCGCTCACGAACGCCTCGGCCCGAACTCGCCCCGTCGCGGTGAGCGGTTGGCTAACACATTTGCCGGGCCGAGGCGAGCCAAACAGCGCCGCAGGGTCGCGCCACCCTCCGTGTCCCGCGAGATGCTGGACGCCTCACCGGAAATGGTCAAAATTACAGCCGCGTGACAATGGGCGGCGGTCCGGCGATGAGCACCAAGAGCGCAACGGTTTTGCCTCTGCGGGAATTCCGGACGCGGCACCGGCCGCAATTTTTCACCCGGTCCGAGCTGAACCAGCTGCTCGGGCTCTACAGCCGCAACGTATCGCGCGGCGTGTGGCGCGACTACGCGATCGATCACCGCGAAGGCCACGCGCTGTTCTCGGTCTTCCGCCACAGCCAGGAAGCCGCGCTTTACACCATCGTCAAATCCGCCGCCTCGTCGGCCAGCCCGCCCGAATTCGTCGTGATGAGCGGCCGCCAGCGGCTGCAGGCGTCCGCGACCCTCGGCGACGCGCTCGCCTACTTCCGCGGCAAGCTGTCGCTGGTCGCGGCCGGCTCAAACTGAGGGTCTGCCAAGCATCCGTTCGAGGATGCCGTCACGGCGGATGACGCCGTGCACAAGGGCGCCGCCGACGTGCAGCGCGACAAGGCCGTAGATCAGAAATTCGCCGAACAGATGCAATGCCATCGCCGCCTGCGACAGGAGGTCGCTTTGCGGCGCCAGCGGCGGGATCGCCACCACGCCAAACAAGCTCACCGGAACCCCCGCCGCCGCGAGGCTCACATAGCCGGTGACCGGCATCGCGACGAACAGCGCGAAGATCGCCGTCTGCGTCGCCTGTGCCAGCGCCGCCTCGAACCAGCGCAGCGTCGGACGCAGCGGCGGCGCGGCGTGGCGCAGCCGCCACCCCGCCCAGAACAGCATCAGCGCCAGGATCGCGATGCCGAGCGAACCGTGCAGCATCAAGAGCCAGCCGCGCGCCGGGTTGTGCCGCGGCGTACCGACGAGGCACCACGCCAGCATGATCGTGACCAGCGCCAGGATCGCGTTCACCCAGTGCAGGCGGCGTGTCACGGGATCGTAGGCGGCCGCGCGCGGCGCGCTCACCCCGTCCTCCCGAAAT
>JASHUW010000219.1 GCA_030039815.1 Alphaproteobacteria bacterium | reverse complement strand
TTGGCCGCGAAGCCTTCGAGCGCGGCGATCTTCAGCCCGTGCTTACCCTCGAAATAACGCCGGGCGCGGGCGTTGACCTCCTCCGAATAGGGTGACACCAGCGCCACGTTCCGTGTACCCAATGCTTTCAGCGCCTCGCCGATCGCCATCGCCGAGGTGATCGCCGGGATGCCGCCCGAATGCTCGGTGATGCGTGCGCAGGTCACCTCGTCGTAATCGTCCTTGAAGAGGCAGGCCGAGGTCTGGACCAGCGCGATCATCTCGACCCGCGCCGTGCCGAGCAGTTTGGCCTGGTAGTCGACATCGGCGTCGAGCGGCGAGGCGAAGGGCGAGGTGCCGTAATTGCTGCTCATCATCCGCGCGTAATGCGCCTGCGCCACATTCGCCGGGATCAAGTGACTGTATTCGATCTCGACGGTGGTGTTGGTCGAGGGGATCAGGGCGCCGAAATGGTGGGTCATCAGCCGCTCTTTCGCTTTACGCTGCCGAGGCCCTAGTCTGACAGACGCCGCGCTGCCGCGGCAAAGGAGATCATGCGATGGCTGACCTCGCGATCCGGCTCGCCTGCGCCGATTACGCCCGGCTCGCGCCTTTGATGATCGGCGACGTCAAGCCCGAGGGCGTCGCGCTCACCCTGATCCACGGAACCGAGGGATCGTGGATCGCGCGTGCCCAGATGCTGCAGCGCGCGACCAACGATCTGGATGTCGATGGCGGCGAAACCTCGATGGCCGGGCATCTCCGCCGCATCGTCAACGGCGATAGAAGCTTTGTCGCGCTGCCGGTGTTTCCATTGAGGAATTTCTGTGCGCGCGACCTTTATATCCGCAAGAACGGCTCGGTTCGTGAGGCGGCGGACCTGATCGGCAAGCGGGTCGGCATGTATGATTGGGTGGCCAGCGGCTCGATCTGGTATCGCCATTTTCTCAATTGGATTGGCGTGCCGCCGGAGAAACTGGAATGGTGGATCGGCGACGTCGAGGGCGCCTGGCGCGCACGGCACCCCGGCGATCTGCCTGCTTGTGTTCATACCGTGCCGGAGGGGCGGTATCTGGTTGAGATGCTGGTCGCCGGCGATCTCGACGCGATCTACACGCCGCCGCGCCCAAGCCTCTACCACCCGAAAGACGGCCCGATCGTGCGTCTCTTCCCCGACGCCCGATCGATCGAGCACAAATACTACCGCGCGACTAAATGCTATCCGCCGCAACACCTTGTCGTCCTGCGCCGCGCGGTATGGGAGGCGAACAGGTGGCTCGCCAAGGCGATCACCAACGCTTTCATCGAAAACAACCGCGTCTTCGCCGCCGGTATCCGCAACTTCCCCTATGCCTCGCCCTGGCTCGACAGCGAATTGGAAGAGGCCGAGGCGGTAATGGGCGCCGGCTACCAAGGCGACGGCTATGAGACCGGCAGGCGCGAAGTCGACATCTTCTGCCGCCAATCCCACGACGCGGGCATCACCCCGCGCATCGTCACCGCCGAGGAATATTTCGCCGAGTTCCTCGAAAGCTGACCACTAAGCGGAACGGGCTGGGTCAACAAGATGTGATGCCGGCGCGGATCTCGCCGGTGAAAACCGCGCTGCGGTCAATCCCCGCCTTTTCCCCCGCATCAGAGGGGCAATCTGGCGGCGCGAACACGCTCCGATGTCTCCCCCGCATTCTTGTCGCGCGGCGGGATGCACGGTACCGTCCGGCGAGAACAATCCTGGCATTCAGGTTCGTGGACAGTGGAATGGCGAGGTAATTCGACAGCACGTTGGGAACGGTGTCCGCAGGGGGCGGCACGCCGCCATCGGGGGCGATGTGGTTTGTAGTGATGCGATAGGGGAATTCTTCGCGCGGGCACGCGAGAGGCCGACGCATTCGGCGGTCATCGAAGACGGGAAGTCGGTCAGTTACGCGGCGCTTGCCCGGCGCGCGCAGTGCCTCGCACAAGCCTTCGCCCGCTTTCCCGAGCCGCGGGTGCTGATCGCCCTGCCTTCCGGCTCCGCGGCCTACGCCGCCATGCTCGCCGCCGCTCTTGCCGGCGGCTACTACACGCCGGTGAATGTCGATTCGCCGTTGTTGAAGCTGCGCCGCATCACACGGCAGCTTCAGCCGGACATCATTGTTGGCGACGGTGATCTCGCCGCGGGCTTGCTGGCCGAGGCGCCCGGCGCGATGCTGATGCGGTCCGCGGACGCACCCGACGCGCCGCTGCCCGAGGATGAGCGCCGCCGCCATCGCATCGCCTATGTCATCTTCACCTCGGGCTCGACCGGGACGCCCAAAGGTGTGGTGATCCCGCGTATCGCGCTTGACCACTATGTCGGCTGGATGCGGCGCTCGCGCATGTTCGGCGCCGATGACCGGGTGTCACAATACGCCAATATCGGCTTCGACTTCAGTGTCATGGAGATCTACGGCGGGCTCTGCGCCGGCGCGACGCTGTTCCCGGTTCAGGGCCGCGGCGACCGGCTGTTCCCCGCGCGCATGATCACCCGCGAACAGATCACCGTGTGGAGCTCGGTGCCGAGTGTCATCAGCCTGATGATGCGCGCCGACAGCGTCACCGCCGACAATCTCGCCTCGCTGCGCTGGTTCAATTTCTGCGGCGAGCCGTTGCTGCCCCAGCACCTGCGGGCAATCTTCGCCGCCTGCCCGCATGTCATGGTGCAGAACACCTACGGGCCGACCGAGGCCACCGTGTCGATGACCTCGCTGGTGATGACGGCGGGCGATTATGAAGCCGCGTGCCGGTCGAGCGTCGCGCTTGGCGAGCCGATCCCCGGGATGGGGCTGCATCTGGTCGGCGGGCGCCACGACGACGAGGGGGAACTCGTCATCACCGGCCCCCAGCTTGCCAGCGGCTACTGGCAGGACCCGGAGCGCTCCGACGAGCGCTTCCGCGAGGTCACGCTCGGCGGCCGCACCGTGACCGGCTACTTCACCGGTG
>JASHUW010000218.1 GCA_030039815.1 Alphaproteobacteria bacterium | reverse complement strand
TCAGCACGCTGGTATTGACCTCCACGGCGCCGTCGCGCTGGATCGCGCCGATGACCCTGACGCGGCAATCGAAAGCGGCGGCGCAGCCGGCAGGTGGCGGCGTCATGGGCGGCGGCACGAGGAGGCTGGGCTTGCCGGTATCGGCCGGCGATGGCAAGCCGAGCGGCAGCGAAAACCCCTCGGCCACGGCGACGTTGTCCGATACCGCCTGAGCCGTCGCGGGCATTCCCTGCACCGCCAGCGTCAGCACCACTGTCGCAGCCAACCACCGCATCCGGCTATTATAGAAGGCGCGCCAGCGCACGCCCAATCAGCATTTGGCCAATTCCGCGCCGAGAAAACGGGCGAGCGCGGCCATCGCCGAGCGCCCGGCGACGCGCTCGGCATCGGGGTTGTAATTGGTGTTGGTGTTGACGTCGTAGGTGTAGACCTCGCTATCCGCGTCGCGGATGAACTCGATGCCGGCGACCTCGATGTCATTGGCCGCGAGAAACGCCTCGTAGCGCGCCTTCTGCGCCGCATCGATGTCGTCGATGATCGTGAACTTGGCGCGTGGCTGCTCGCCCGCCGGACAGAACGCATCGCCAATCTGGCAGACGTCGGCCGGGCACAGCTCGAAGCCGTCGCTGGTATCGACCTCGACCGCATAGAGGAACCTGCCGCCGATGAACTCGGCGCGGGTGATCACTGCGTCCGGCGAGCGAATGTACTGCTGCAGCAGATGAAGGCCGTCGACCGGCGGCTCGTAATCTGGGCCGGCGACATAGAACGCAAGCGCCTCGGCGCTGTGAAAGAGCCGCACGCCAAGCCCCTTGCCGCCGCGGTTCGGCTTGAGGATCACCGGCTCGCCCGCGAAATGCCGGTCGGCGGCGGCGACCAGGTTCTCCGCCCCCGCCACCAACGTGGTCTTTGGCGTACGGATACCGGCGGCTTCGAGCGCGGCGTATTGTCGGGCCTTGGAAATCTCCAAGTCGAGCGCACGCGGGCCATTGACGATGCGGCGGCCGTGCCCGGCGAGCCAGGCAAGCACGGCGGCGGTCAGCTCGGCCGCATAGCGATGATCGCGCGTATGCGACGACGCGCTCATGCGATTGTAGAAGACGCCTTCCGGCGGCGGCCGCGACAGGTCGAACATGCCGCGGTCGAGAAACCAGTCGCGCCACGGCAGGTTCTCGGCATCGAGCGCCTTCGCCAACGGCTCCAGCCACGCGGCGTTTTCGTGGATCACGTGGATGTTCATCGCCCGAACCTCACCGCAAACCGTAAATTTCTACGATATACAGATAGAAATGTCGTTGCGTATAATAAATACTAATTTTTTATTTTTAATTGGCGGCCCTGGCGCCGCCCTCCCTGCCCGCTATAGTGGCCGTGCTTTTCCTGGCGAGGGGGTCATGAACACTCGGCACGCGGCGCTGCGCCGACCGTTTTCGCTGATCGCGATCGTCCTGCTGACCGCATTCATCGCCGGCTGCAACGACGAACCGGCGCAGCGCAAGGCTTTCATCGCGTTTCTGCAGACCCGGATCATCGACAAGCCGGGGCTGCATGTGCCGCATCTCACGCCGGAGGAGGCGGCGAGCTTTGGCGACTATGCGAAGCAATACGCGATCATCACCGACTTCAACGACGGCCTCGACAAGTCCGTCGCCCAGCCGATGACCGACGCGATCAATCGCGGCGCGATCCGCTCGCTTGACGACGTGGTGACCCGCCACGCCGATTTTATCGCGGCGCGCGACGGCATCACCAAGCTGCGCGATGCAATCGACAAGCAACTCGCGACCGCAGACGCGGCGCACGCTGCGCTGAAGCAACCCGACGACCTGAAGCCGGTGTTCGACAAGGCCTATGAGCGCGACGTAACGACCCCCGCCAAGGCGTTCGAGGACATCTTCCCGGATCTGTCGCAGGCGCTGACCGCGATCATCGATCTCGGCGACTTTATCGACCAGCATAAGGACAAGGTGTCGATCGTCGGCGACCAGCTGCAGACGAGCGATCCGGCGCTGCGGCCGCAACTCCAGGCGATGATCGACGCGCTGATGGCGAAGAGCGAGGCGATCAGCAAGGCGCAGGAACACCTGCGCCTCGTCATGAACGGCGGCTGAGGAAGATCGCTCATGCCCCCTGGCCCAATCTCCCCGGGCGCGATCACCCGGCAGCTCGCCGATTTCGCCGCCGGGTCGCAGTGGCGCGACATCCCTGCGGCGGTGCGGCGCGAGGGCGTGCGGGGACTGCTGAACTATGTCGGCTGCGCGCTGGGCGGCTGCGGCGACGAGGCGATCAGGTTGGCGATCCGCGTGCTGGCGCCGACGTTCGGCGCGCCGCAAGCCGGGATCGTCGGCCGCTTGGAACGATGCGATCCGCTCAACGCGGCGTTCCTCAACGCCGCCAGCGCCAATGTACTCGAATACGACGACACGCATCTGCCGACGGTGATGCACCCGGCGGCGCCGGTCGCGCCGGGTCTCTTCACGCTGGCCGAGACACGCGGCGCGAGCGGCCAGGCGCTGCTGCATGCCTTCATCCTCGGCGTCGAGGTGTCGTGCAGGATCGGCAACGGACTGATGCCGCACCACTACCGGCGCGGCGCGCATATCACCGCGACCTGCGGGATCTTCGGCGCCGCGGCCGCGGCCGGAAAGCTGATCGGTCTCGACGCGGTGCGGATGAACTGGGCGCTCGGCCACGCGGCGACGCAATCGGCTGGGCTGGTCGAGAGCCTCGGCAGCATGTCGAAGAGCATCGGCGTCGGCAATGCGGCGCGCAACGGACTGTCCGGCGCGTTCTTCGCCGAAGCCGGTTTCACCGCCGCCGAAAGCGCGATCGAAGGCAAATACGGCTTTGCTGCGGTGGCCAGCGACACGGTCGACTTCGCCAAGATGACCGCCGGACTCGGCGACAAATGGGAAATCCTCGCCAATGCCTACAAACCCTACCCATGCGGCGTGGTGCTGTTCCCGGTGATCGACGCGTGCCTCGAGTTGCGCAAACGCATCCCGGTGCCGGTCGGCGGCATCAGGGAGGTCGTGGTGCGTGGCCACCCGCTGCTGCGCGAGCGCACTGACCGCCCGGACGCCAATGACGGTCGCTCGGCCAAGGTGAGCCTGCAGCATTCGGTCGCGATCGCGCTGCTGCAGGGGGCGGCCGGCATTGCCCAATTCACCGATGCGGCGGTCGCCGACCCCGCGGTGCAGGCGCTGCGCGCCAAGGTGACGGCGGAGGACGACGCCGCGATCCCGGTCGAAGCGGCCGTTGTCGAGCTACGCCTCGCCGATGGGTCGCGGCTCAGCGAACACGTCAAGGACGGGCGCGGCACGCCCGGCCGCCCGATGAGCAACATCGAGCTGGATGCGAAGGTGGCCGAATGCGCCGGTTTTGGCGCGCCGTTTGTCGATGTGCCGGCGCTGATCGCGGCGATCCGCGACCTCGAAGCGCTCGGCGACGCCGCGCACATCATGCGGATGACGGCCCCGGCCTAGTGTCGAATTGCAGGAAGCAATGTCTAACACGTTGAAGCAAAGCCTCGGGGCGAAAGACCTCGTCACGTTGATGTCGGCGCATAACCCGCTATCGGCGCGGCTCGCCGAGGAAGCCGGGTTCGACGGCATCTGGGCCAGCGGGTTCGAGCTGTCGGCGGCTTACGGCGTGCCCGATGCGAGCCTGTTGTCGCTGACCCAGCATCTCGACATGACGCGGGCGATGATCGAGCAGACCACGATCCCCATGGTCGCCGACATCGACACCGGCTACGGCAATGCGATCAATGTATTGCATGTGGTTTCCGCCTATGCGCGGGCCGGCGCGGCAGCGGTGGTCATGGAAGACAAGCTGTTCCCCAAGGACACCAGCCTGCTTGCCGGCGGCCGGCAAGAGCTGGTGCGGATCGAGGAGTTCCAGGGCAAGATCGATGCGGCGCGCAAGGCGGGCCGGGAGCACGACCTGGTGGTCATCGCCCGCACCGAGGCGCTGATCGCCGATATGGGCCTCGACGAGGCTTTGCGGCGCGGCATGGCCTATGCCGAGGCCGGCGCCGACCTGCTGCTGGTGCATTCGAAGCGGAAGACGCCCGACGAGATCGTCGCGTTCTGCGCGCGCTGGCAGGGGCCGATCCCGCTCACCATCGTGCCGACCGCCTATCCCGACCTGACCGAGGACAAGGCGCGCGCGCTCAAGAAGATCAAGATCATGATCTACGCCAACCACGCGATCCGCGCCGCGGTCGGCGCGATGCGCGAGACCTTCGCGCAAATTCGCCGCGACCGCGGGATTCACCAGGTCGACAAACAGATCGCCTCGGTCGAGGATATTTTCGACCTGCAGCGCGTGCCGGCGATGAAGGCCGCGGAGAAGAAGTATTTGCGTTAAGTACCCCGCCGTCATTGCGAGCGCAGC
>JASHUW010000217.1 GCA_030039815.1 Alphaproteobacteria bacterium | reverse complement strand
AAACCGGACATTGGCTTTCTCCCCGTCACCGGCCGCCGCGCGTGCCGAAATCGATGCGCGGGTCGATGAACATGTAGGTCAAGTCGCTGACCAGCTTGAGCACGAGGCCGATCAGGGTGAAGACGTAGAGCGTGCCGAACATGATCGGGTAGTCGCGGTTGATCGCCGCGTCGAAGCCCAAAAGCCCGAGCCCGTCGAGCGAGAAGATCACCTCGATCAGCAGCGATCCGGTAAAGAGGATCGAGACGAACGCGGCCGGGAAGCTCGCCACCACGAGCAGCATCGCATTGCGGAACACATGGCCGTAGAGCACGCGACGTTCGGTGGCGCCCTTGGCGCGCGCGGTCAGCACGTATTGCTTGTTGATCTCGTCGAGGAAGCAGTTCTTGGTCAGCATGGTCAGCGTCGCGAAGCTGCCGATCACCAGCGCGGTGATCGGCAGCGCGATATGCCAGAAATAGTCGGCGATGCGCATCGGCCAGGAGAGGCTCCACCAATTGTCGCTGACGAGGCCGCGCAGCGGAAAGATCGTCAGGTAGCTGCCGCCGGCGAACAGCACGATCAGCAGCACCGCGAAGAGGAAACTGGGCACCGCGTAGCCGACGATGATGACCGTCGAGGTCCACACATCGAAACTGCTGCCGTCCTTGACCGCCTTGCGGATGCCCAAGGGAATCGAGACCAGATAGGTGATCAGCGTCGTCCACAGGCCGATCGAGATCGACACGGGCAATTTCGACACGATCAGGCTGACGACGCTGCGGTCCTGGAAGAAGCTGTCGCCGAAATCGAACATCACGTAGTGCTTCATCATCAGTTCGAAGCGCTCGAGCGGCGGCTTGTCGAACCCGTACTGGTGCACGAGCTGCTTGATCAGCGCCGGGTCGATGCCCTGGGCGCCGCGGTAGAAGCTGCTTTCGCTGCCTTGGGCCGGGGCGACCTCGTTGGCGCCGCCGGTGACGCGCGCGGTGGCGCTCACCATGTTGCCCTTGAGCTTGGCGATCATCTGTTGCACCGGGCCGCCCGGCGCCGCCTGGATGATCACGAAATTCACCACCATGATCGCGAACAGGGTCGGGATCATCAAGAGGATGCGGCGGATCGCATAGGCGATCACTTCGTCGGCTCGCTCTTTTTCTTGGTCTCGACCGACTGCTCGGCGGTGGTGTCGACCCACCAGGTCTCGATCCCGGGAGCGTATTTAGGGGCGATTTGCGGCCGCCGAAATTTGTCCCAGTAGGCGACCCAGAAATCCGGCAGATGATATTGCGGGATCACGTAGTAGCCCCATTGCAGCACGCGATCGAGCGCCTTCACATGGGCGACAAGATCGGCGCGGGTCTGCGCGTGGATCAGCTCCTCGATCAGCTGGTCGACGATCTTGCTCTTGACGCCGATCTGGTTCTGGCTGCCCGGCCGGTCGGCCGCGGCCGAACCGAAGAACTCGCGCTGCTCGTTGCCCGGCGACAGCGATTGCGCGATGACGACGACCGTCATGCCGTAGTCGAAATTGTTCATCAGCTGCTGGTATTGCGACACGTCGACGGTGCGGATCGTCGCGGCGATGCCGAGCCGCTTCAAATTCTGGATCATCGGTAGCGTCACCCGCTCCATCTGCGGGTCTTCATTGAGGATCTCGAAGGTGAAGGGCTGGCCGGTCTTGTCGTTGACGAGTTGCTCGCCCTTGAACGTCCAACCGGCCTGCTTCAACAGGCCGATCGCGTCGCGCAGCCCGTCGCGGATCGTGTAGCTGTCGGTGTATTTCGGCGGGTCGTATTCCTTGGTGAAGACCTCGTCGGGGATCTGGCCTTTGAACGGTTCGAGGATCTTGAGCTCGTCGCCCTGCGGGACGCCGGTCGCCGCCAACTCGGAATTGTCGAAATAGCTGCGCGTCCTTGTATAGGCGCCGTAGAACAGGTTCTGGTTCGACCATTCGAAATCGAAAGCGTAAGCGAGCGCCTGGCGCACCAGCGGGTCCTGGAACAGCGGGCGGCGCATGTTGAAGGCCCAACCTTGCATTGCCGACGGGTTGCGGTTGGGGATGACGATCTTCTTGATCAGCCCGTCGCGCAGCGCCGGGCCGTCATAGCCGGTCGCCCAAGCCTTTGACGAGTTCTCCTGGCGGATGTCGTAAGCGCCCGCCTTGAAGGCCTCGAGCGCGACCGTCGCGTCGCGGTAATAGTCGTAGCGGATCGTGTCGACGTTATAGCGACCGACATTGGCCGGCAGGTCCTTGGCCCAATAGTCGGCGACCCGCTGGTAGGTGATCGATTTTCCGGGATCGACGGAGGCGATCTTGTAAGGACCGCTGCCGAGCGGCGGGTCGAGCGTCGTCTTCTCGAAATCCTTGCCCGACCAGTAGGCCTTCGACAAGACCGGCAACTCGCTCAGGATCGCCGGCAGCTCGCGGTTCTCGCCGTTCTTGAAGGTGAACTTGACGGCGTGCTCACCGACGGATTCGCCCTTGACCACGTCGCCGTAATAGAAGCGGTAGAGCGGCGCGCCCTTGTCGCGCAGCGTCTCGAAGCTCCAGATCACATCCTCGGGCGTAATCGGCGTGCCGTCGTTGAACTTGGCCTTGGGATTGAGGTTGTAGACCACCGAGGCGCGGTCCGGCGCGAGGTCGGCGCTTTCGGCGATGAGCGGATAGTCGGTGGCGGGCTCGTCGTCACTGCGCGTCATCAGCGTGTCGAAGATCGCGCCGATGCCGGCCGCCGGCACGCCCTTGATAACGAAGGGATTGAGCGTGTCGAACGTGCCGATCGACTCCATCTTCATCGTGCCGCCCTTGGGGGCGTCCGGGTTGACGTAGTCGTAATGCTTGAAATCGGGTGGGTATTTGAAGTCGCCGTAAAGCGACATGCCGTAGCTGACCGCGGCCTTCGCGGCGCGGCCGGCGGCGAGCAACAAGGCCACGCCGAGCAAGAACGATCTTCTGTACATCGCCGGTTTCCCGTCCGTCCAGCGGGTGGATGCGCTCATCCTCGCAGCAAGGCGAGGGCATCGCTATGCGTACGCTTGTCGCCGGCAATCAGCACCCGGCCATCGGACGAAAGCCCCAGCGGCGCACCCTGCCAATCGGTCGCGATCCCGCCTGCGCCCTCGATGATCGGCAGCATCGCGCCGAAATCGTAGGTCTTGAGCTCGGCCTCGACGACGACGTCGACAAAGCCGAGCGCGACAAGGCCGTAGGCATAGCAATCGGCGCCGTAGCGCACGAGCTTGGCGGCGCCAGCGACCCGCGCGAAAGCGGGGGCGTCGGGACCCTTGAACATGTCGGGTGTGGTGGCGAAGACGGTCGCCGCGGCGATGCCGGAACAGGCGCGGCAGCGGGCGGCGGCGCCGTTATGCGTCGTCGCGCGGCCGGCGGCGCCGATCCAGCGCTCGCGCGAGATCGGCTGGTCGATGATGCCGAGGATCGGCTTGCCGCGCTGCGCCAGCGCGATCAGCGTGCCGAACAGCGGCACGCCGCTGATAAAGGATTTGGTGCCGTCGATCGGGTCGAGCACCCAGACGAACTCGGCGTCCTCGCGCTCGCGGCCGTACTCCTCGCCGATAATGCCGTGCTGCGGAAAGCGCGCGGCGATGAGCCGGCGCATCGCCTGCTCGGCGGCGCGGTCGGCGGCGGTGACGGGGCTCAGATCGGCCTTGTCATCGACCGCGAGCGCGGTGCGGAAATAAGGGCGGATCGCCGCGCCGGCGGCATCGGCCAACTCGGAGGCGAGGGCGAGATAGGCGTCGAGCGACAAACCGCTACCTCAATATCGTTTGTGCCCGGCCTGGGGCCGGGCATCCACGAAAAGCGGCTCGTACCATGTCGTGGATGGCCGGGCCAAGCCCGGCCATGAACGAAGCTTAATCCGGCCCGCCTGAACGCCTACTTCAGCGACTGCAGATAGGCGATGACGTCGGCGCGGTCCTGCTCCTTGGGCAGGCCGGCAAAGGTCATCTTGGTGCCGTGCGCGAAGGATTGCGGCTTCCACAGCCACTCGTTGAGCTCGTCGGCCGTCCACTTCTTGTCCTTGTCCGCCGACAGCGCGCTGGAGAAGGTGTAGCCGGGGGCGCTGGCAATGTTCTCTTCGGTCACGTCGAACAGGTTCGGCCCGATCTTGTTGGGCTCGCCCTTGCCGAAGGTATGGCATTGCAGGCAGACCTTGGCGATCTGCTCGCCCTTCTTCGGGTCGGCCTTCGACATGTCGAGCGGCTGGGGTTTCTCCTCCGGGGCCGCCGCGGCTTCGGTCGGCGCGCCGCCGGCCTCGCCCGTCGCGCCGGGCGGCAGGTAGGCGGCCTTTTCGAGCTTTTCGGGGTGTACGATGCTTTGCGCCACGATCCCCGTCACCATGGCGATGATCATTGCGGTGAGCACCGAGGCAATGATCTTGTTCCACTCGAAAGACGACATCGGCGCCCTTTCCGCTCCCCCTTTCGGCGCGAACGCCAGTTCGCCGCGCCCCAACGAGGCCGCAGCAAACCGGATTCCGCCCGGCGGCTCAACTCAATTATCACGCTTCCGACAATCGCCCGAACCGGGCATGTTGTCGCGACCCGAGCTTCGACGATGAAACCATGACGCGAGCGGCGCCGCAGAATCCGATCGTCCTCATACCGTCGCGGCTGGCCTCGACGCGGCTGCCGAACAAGCCGCTCGCCGATATCGGCGGCTCGCCGATGATCGTCCATGTCTGGCGGCGGGCGGTGGCGGCGGCGCTGGGGCCGGTCGTCGTCGCTTGCGGCGATCGCGAGATCCTCGAGGCGGTCGAGGCGGCGGGCGGGCAGGCGGTGATGACCGACCCCGACCTGCCGACCGGCTCCGACCGGATCGCCGAGGCGATCAAGCGTCTCGACCCCAATCGCGCGCACGACGCGGTGATCAACGTCCAAGGGGACCTGCCGCTGCTCGACCCCGTCGCGGTACGCGTCGCCGCGTTTGGGCTCAACGACCCGGCGATCGACATTGCGACACTCGGCGCGGTCATCACCGACGAGGCCGCGCTTCACGATACCAGCGTCAACAAGGTCGTCGCCGGGTTTGCCGATCCCGGCAAGCCGGCGCGCGCGCTCTATTTCTCGAAGGCGATCGTGCCATGGGGCGATGGGCCGCATTACGAGCATATCGGGCTTTATGCCTACCGTCGCGAGGCGCTGGAGCGGTTCGTGACCTTGCCTCGGGGCGTGCTCGAGCAGCGCGAGCGATTGGAGCAACTGCGCGCCCTGGAGAATGGAATGACGATGTCGGTCAGCCTGATCGAGCCGGAGCGACTGGGGGTCCAGGTCGACACCCCCGCCGATCTCGAACGCGCCCGAGCGCAGGTGGCACGCGGTCGCTGAATATGCCAAATACGCGCCGCCCCCGCGCAGTCCCCGGATCACGTCCGGGGAGGGGCCCAGGGGCCGTTTCTCGCCACTCGTCCTGGGTTCCCGCTTCCGCGGGAACGACGAAAGAATGGGGCTTATTGCGGTAATCCGATGACCAACTCCTCAAAGCTCATCGCCTTCCAGGGTGCGCCCGGTGCCTATTCCGACCTCGCCTGCCGGCACGCGTTTCCCGAGATGGAGACGCTGCCCTGCACCCAGTTCGAGGACGCCTTCGCCGCGGTGCGCGAGGGCCGGGCGGCGCTCGGCATGATCCCGATCGAGAACTCGGTCGCCGGCCGCGTCGCCGACATCCACCATTTGATGCCGGATTCCGGCCTCTTCATTATCGGCGAGCATTTCGAGCCGGTTCACCACCATCTGCTGGCGCTGCCGGGGGCGACGCTCGACGGCATCAAGACCGTGCGCAGCCACGTCCATGCACTCGGCCAGACGCGCAATTTCCAACGCGCCCATGGGATCACGCCCGTGGTCGCGGTCGATACCGCCGGCGCGGCGAAGGAGCTTGCGCAGTCCGGCGACCGGTCGGTGGCGGCGATCGCCTCGGAGCTGGCCGGGCGCATCTACGGTCTCGTCTCGCTGGCGCAGAACATCGAGGACGCGGCGCACAACACGACGCGCTTCCTGGTGATGTCGAAAACCGAGAAGCGCGCGCCGCCCGGCGGCCCGACCGTCACCACCTTCGTCTTCAACGTGCGCAACGTGCCGGCCGCGCTCTACAAGGCGCTCGGCGGGTTTGCGACCAACGCCATCAACATGACCAAGCTCGAAAGCTACATGGTCGGCGGCAATTTCACCGCGACCCAGTTCTACGCCGATGTCGAGGCGCATCCCGACGAGCGGCCGCTCCAATTGGCGCTCGAAGAGCTCGCTTTCTTCTCGACCGAGGTGAAGATTTTGGGCGTCTACCCGGCCGCGCCAGAACGCGCCATGAAGTGCTGAGGAGCCATCATGCCTGTTGTCAACCACGACGAATTGCGCCGCATCGGCCGCCGCATCTTTGTTGCCGCGGGAAGCAGCGAGGACGAGGCCGGGATCGTCACCGACCACCTCGTCGAGGCCAATCTCAAGGGCCATGACAGCCACGGCGTCGGAATGATCCCCAACTACCTGCGCAACCTCGGCAACGCCAAGGCCAAGGCCAACGAAAAGGGCCGGGTGATCAGCGACAGCGGCGCGTTCATCGTCTATGACGGCGCGCGCGGCTACGGCCAGATCACCGCGCGCGAGGCGACGCTTTTGGGCATCGCCCGCGCCAAGCAGAACGGCGTCGCGGTCGTCGCGCTGAGGAACGCGCACCATATCGGCCGGGTCGGCACCTATGGCGAGATGTGCGCCGCCGAGGGGCTGGTGTCGATCTCGTTCGTCAACCTCACCGACCAGAAGCCGGCGGTGGCGCCGTGGCGCGGCGGCGACGGGCGCTTCGGCACCAACCCGGTGACGGTGGCGATCCCCGGCCCGACTCCCGAGCGGCCGATCATCGCCGACATGGCGACCAGCAAGATCGCGATGGGCAAGGTGCGCGTCGCCCGCAACAAGGGGCAGGAGGTCGCCCCCGACACGCTGCTCGACAATCAGGGGCAGCCGACCACCGACCCCAACGTCATGTACCGCAGGCCGCGCGGCGCGCTCTTCACCTTCGGCGAGCACAAGGGCTACGCGCTTGCCTTCATCTGCGAGATGCTCGCCGGCGCGGTCACCGGCAGCGGCACGATGCGCCCCGAGCGGCAGGACGCCGAGTCGGTGACCAACGGTTTTCTGCTGATCGTCATCGACCCGGGCCGCATCGTCGACCGCAGCTGGATGATCGACGAGATCGCCGCGATGACCGACTACGTGACCGCCTCGCCGGCGCGCAACGCGGCCGAGCCGGTGCTGATCCCCGGCGACCCCGAGCGCATCTCGCGCGCGAAGCGGATCGCCGAGGGCGTGCCGATCGACGACGAGACCTGGCGCGAGATCGCCGAGGCGGCACGCGGGTACAACGTGCTGGTCGAGACGCCGGCTTCCTGACGGAGTGGATGATGAAGATCAAGCGCATCGAGCACATCGCCGTGGCGGTCGAGGACATGGATTTCATGGCGAAGCTGTTGGGCGACAAATTCGGCCTCGACCTCGAATACACCGAGGAGCGGGTGGCGACGCGGATCGGCATGCTGCCGGTCGGCGAGACCTATATCGAGCTGCTGCAGGGGACGACGGCGGAATCCGGCGCCACGAAATGGCTCAAGGAAAAGGGCCAGAGCCTGTTCCACATCTGCTTCGAGGTCGAGGATATCGACGCGGCGCTGGCCGAGCTGAAGGCCAAGGGCACGCCGCTCCTCAACGACGAGCCGATCATCGGCCACGCCAATTGCCGCATCGCCTTTATCGACCCGAAAGCGACCGGCAATCTGCTGTTCGAACTCGCCGAGATGCCCAAGGATGGCCATTCCGGGCACTGAAGTCCGTTCGTCATTCTGAAGTCAGGTGAGCCGGCCATCGCCGGAATGGCGACGAGTGGAGCGTTCCGTATTGATGAAGTCGATTGTGGCCGGACTGCTGCTGGGCGCAGCGCTTTGCCTTGTTTCCTGCTCCGATGCGGACCGGCACTATCCGCCGGTGCGGCATCCGATCGGCGCTCGCGAGCCATTGCATCCGGGGCGCTGGCGCGGCCAGATCGGTATGACCGAGGTCGATTTCGCCATCGACCAGGTCACGGAAACGACCGTTTCCGTGCGGGTCTCGGGCACCGTGCTGCGCCAGGCGGGGCAGCCGAAACCCGTCTCGGCGATCGACACGTATTTCTACGACCGGCCGCGCAGCTGCAAGCGGACCAGCGACGGCCGCTCGTTCGACTGCACGCGCTACATCGATATGCATATCGACAACGGCCTCTTGTGCGGCGTTTACGAGGCGTCCGACCAGGCCTACCGCCCGTGCCTCGACCCGGTGCCCTAGTCGAGGCTCTTGCTCAGGAAAATCCGCGTCGCGCCGTCCGGCGGGCAGGCGATTTCGCCGAACCGGCGATAACCGTGACGTTCGTAGAACTCGGGGGCTTGGAAGGTGACGGTGTAAACAAAAGCGGAAGTGCAGCCGCGCCGCCGCGCCTCATCCTCGGCCTGGCGGATGAGCCGGCTCCCCAAACCGCCGCCTCGCATTTCCTTCGGCAGATAGAACAGGTCGAGAA
>JASHUW010000216.1 GCA_030039815.1 Alphaproteobacteria bacterium | reverse complement strand
TGCCAGAACATCGACTGGCACGCCTGAGACGTTGCGCAGGATCGTGGCGAGGAGCTCGGTCGTGCCGCTGTGGTAGTTGTAAGCGCGGCCAGGCGATATCATGAAGTCCGCTGCGAGAACATACCGGCAGGGATCCTCAGCCTGCATCAGCCCCCCGTAACTGTCGAACGGCGGCACGAACTCGTACCATTCGAGGCCGTCCGACATCGTCAGCAAATGACGCAGCGTGATGCGGTCCTTCTCTGGCGTGCGGAGATCAGCCAGTCCGGGAAAATAAGAAAGGACCGCTGCATCCAGGTCCTTTATCCAGCCGCGCTCGACGGCGATGCCCACGAGCAGAGAGATCACGCTCTTTGTCGCCGAATTTATGCTGTGCCTGACGGTCGGCCCAAAGGCTACGGTCGCGATCGGCTCGCCGATTTCCCGCCGATCCTCGCCGGCAAAGTACCGTTCGTATACCAGCACGCCGCGGCGAACAATGACGATTGCATGCACGTTCGGGCGGCTTTTGGCCAGACGTTGCCCCATCTCGAGGAGGGCCGCTTCATCAAGGCCATATTGCGCGGGTGACCCCAGGGGCCAGCCGTCATCAATGGCAATTGGTGTTCCTAAATCGCCGGATTCGGCCATGACCCCTCGCGTAGCTCTCACCGCAGGCTCAACGAATGCGCGCGAAACGCGTGGCCGCGAACATCATCGACAAAAAACTCTAGCTCCCATGCGGTCCGCAAACAGGCTCGTTGAGTCAGTTTGTAGCGGCCGCTCCTGGACGATGTCCAATGCCGCTAATGGGATGGTCCGGCCGCGCTCTCCCCTCTCGGACTAAGCTGAGGGGCAGTGCAGCCGAAGGAGTACCGCCATGCCTCGCAATACGGACACGACTGTTGCCACGATGGGCATCGACATTGGCAAGAACGCGTTCCACGTCATCGGCCTCGATGGAGAGGGCGCGATTATCTTGCGGCAGAGATGGACACGCGGCCAGATCGAAACTCGGCTGGCGAACATGCCGCCGTGTCTGATCGGCATGGAAGCCTGCGTTGGGGCGCATCATCTGAGCCGCAACCTGCAGGCGCTCGGTCACAACGCCAGGCTCATGCCGGCGAGGTACGTTCGACCATATTCCAAAGGGCAAAAGAACGATTTCCGCGACGCGGAAGCGATCGCGGAAGCGGTGCAGCGTCCGACCATGAAATTCGTCGCCACCAAGACGACGGACCAACTCGACCTCCAGGGGCTGCATCGCGTGCGCGAGCGCCTAGTGGGACATCGTACCAGCATCATCAACCAGATCCGAGCCTTCCTGCTCGAGCGCGGCGTGGCCGTGCGCCAGGGCCGCCGCTTTCTTGAGCAGGAGCTCCCTCAAGTCCTGGCGAAGAGGACCGACGTCCTCTCAGTTCGCCTGGTCCATACGATCGAGGATCTGGCCGGAGATTGGCACCGGCTCAACGACCGCATCGAAGACCTGTCCCGCGAGATTGAGGTCGTTGCCAAGCAGGACCGAGGATGCGGGCGGCTGATGACGGTGCCAGGCATCGGACCGATCATCTCGAGCGCGACGGTCGCCGCCATCGGCAATGGCGCGATGTTCTCCAAAGGGCGCGACTTTGGCGCCTGGCTCGGATTGGTGCCTAGGCAGATCTCAACCGGAGACCGCACGATCCTGGGAAAGATCTCCAAGCAAGGCAATCGATACCTGCGCGTCCTGTTCGTGCAAGCTGCCTGGGTCGTGCTGATCCGGCCGAAATCGTGGGAGCGTTACGGCCTCAAGCAATGGATTGAGGCCGCGAGGAAGCGGCTGCATCGCAACGTGCTTGCGATCGCGCTCGCTAACAAGCTGGCGCGGATTGCCTGGGCGGTTCTCAACAAGGATCGCGACTTTGCGTGTGTGAAGAGCGATGCCGAGCCCCGGCCCGCTTAATTGTTGGCGCCGTGCTCGGGGCCGTCAAGGCTGGCCTGACGACAGCGAGCATGGGGCAGCCGGCGGAATGACGGCCAACCTTGACGGCCCCTGCGCGCGGCGCCTTCGTTCGAGCGTAGGCCGGGACGGAGGAACGGCTCCGGCGCGAACAAAGGAACTACCAAAGAAAGGAAGAGATTGATGACCTAGGTTCACCCGCCCGGTCTGCGAGAGGATGAAACGAAATGGAGGATCGGTCTTCCCGACACGTGCGAACCCTGGTGACCCGGATGGCCCATCTTCGAGGCCTCGCCGCTAATGAGATCGCACGTGAGCTGATATCCATGATGGCCCGGAGCGACATGCCGCTCCAATGAGAGGCCGGATACATTGATGCAAGACCCGAATCCGCCAGATCGAAAAACCTCTTGCAACGCGCGGCCGGACCATACATTCGGGTCAACTACAGCCATCGCAGCTCGTCGGCGTCGCTGCCGATCGTCGATGATTAACGGAAGCAATATCGCGACGGCGGAAGGCAGCGGTTACACGCGACGCCTCAAAGTCACCCGCTGATCGTCAGATGATACTGGAAATTGGGCAAAGATGTCGGCCCTCACGCCAACAGCTTCATCAAATTCCGACGGCGGCTGAACCGCAGTTTGAGCCCCGTGACGTAGGCCACGTGCTCGGCCGCGTCACGCAACCTC
>JASHUW010000215.1 GCA_030039815.1 Alphaproteobacteria bacterium | reverse complement strand
CCGCCTCGGCACCGGCGTCTTGATCCCGTCGAACCGGCTCGCCGCGGTCGCCGCCAACGCCTTCGCCTCGTTGAACAAGCTGGCGCCGGGGCGGATCGATTTCGGCGTCGGCACCGGGTTCACCGGGCGGCGCGCGATGGGGCTCGGCGCGGTCAGGCTCGCCGACATGGCGGAGTATATCCGCGTCGTCCAGGCATTGCTGCGCGACGAGACCGTCGAGGCCGAGGTCGAGGGCCAGCAGCGCCTCATCCGCCTGCTGAACCCGGAATTGGGGCTGATCAACACGCGCGACCCCGTGCCGCTTTACATCGCCGCGACCGGGCCGCGCGCCCGCAAGCTCACCGCCAAGCTGGGCGCCGGCTGGATCAACACCGCGGGCGATGTCGCCGGCGCCGCCGCGGGGATGCGCGAGATGGAGGGGCTGTGGCGCGACGCCGGGCATGCGCGCGAGGCGCTCGACTCCGTCGTCCTGACCGGCGGCGCCGTGCTGCGCGACGGCGAGGCGTACGATTCCGACCGGGTCGTCGCCCAGGCCGGGCCGCGCGCCGCGATGCTGCTGCACCGCGCCGCCGACCAGGCACTCGGCGGCTTTCCGCCGATGGCCGCGATGCCGCCGGCGCTGGCCGACACCATCGCCGCCTATGTCGAGACCGCGCGCGGCTTTCGCCCGCAAGGCGCGCACTACCTCGAAAACCATCGCGGCCATCTGATGTTCGTCAAGCCCGAGGAGCGCCGCTTCATGACCGCCGAGCTGATCCGCGCGACGACGATCACCGGCGGCGAGGCGGACATCAAGGCGACCCTCGGCGGTTTCGCGGAAGCGGGCTACGGCGAGGTCGCGATCCAGATCGTGCCCGGCCAGGAGCATGCGATCGAGGATTGGGGCCGCATCCGCGCGTCCTTCGCCTGAGGCTCGCGCGGCGGCCGCCGCTGGGCTAAGTTGCGAGTATCGACGGGTTGACTTTCGGTATGAGCAGGACGTTCTTTCGGTTTTCCGCGGCGAGCGTCATCGGCGTTATGGCGATCGCGCGGCCCGCTCTCGCGCAGGCGCCCGATCAGTTCCGCACCGCCGAGCCGCCACCTCCTTTCCGCACCGCCGCACCGCCGCCGCCAACGCCGGTTCCGCGCGCGCGTCCCGAGCCGGAACCGGCCGTCGTCGCGCCGCCGCCCGCACCCGCGCCCGATCCGGCAAAGCGCTTTGATGGCCTCTGGACCGGCCTCTACACCTGTGTGGCGACTCGCACCTTTCAGCAGTTCGACGCCAACCTGACCGCGCAAATCAAGGACGGGAAGTTTTCGATCGTGACGGAGCAACAGCCGGGAATGCCGGGCTATTGGAGTGTCAACGGCGCGGTCGCGCCCGACAACACGATCGCGCTGAGCGGCGAGGCGATTGCCCGCGGCGTCCCCGGCCAAGTGGCGCAAGGGACGCATATGCCGATGCAATTCACCGGACGCTTCAACGGCGATGAATTGACGACCTCGCCCAACGCCGACCGGGGCAACCGGGTCTGCACGATCCGCATGCACCGCAGGCAGTGACGCCGGGGATTGCGATGAGGCACGACGATTACCCCGACCAATATCTGCGCGACATCCTCACCAGCGCGAAGACCATCGCCGTCGTCGGCGCGAGCCCGCGCGCCCACCGGCCGAGCCACGGCGTCATGCGCTTTTTGCAGGCGCGAGGCTACCATTGCATTCCGGTGAACCCATTTGCCGCAGGCGGGCAAATCCTGGGCGAGCGGGTTTACGCGAGCCTCGCCGACATCAAGGAACCGGTCGACATGGTCGACATCTTCCGGCGCAGCGCGATGGCCGGCGCGGCGGTCGACGAGGCGATCGCGATCGGCGCCAAATCGGTGTGGATGCAACTCGACGTCCGCGACGACGCGGCCGCGTCCCGCGCCGAGGCGCACGGCCTCAAGGTGGTGATGAACCGCTGCCCGGCGATCGAGATCCCGCGCTTGGGGATTGTCGCGCGCTAGTGCGACATCAGCACCGGAACGGTCATCGCTTCGAGGATGCCGCGGCTGGCGCCGCCCATCACATATTCCCTGAGCCGCGAATGTCCCCAGGCGCCCATCACGATGAGGTCCGCCGCGGCGTCGGCCGCCGCCGACAGGATGACATCGGCGATCGGCGTACCGTCGGAGACCGTCGTCTCGGCTTTGGCCGCGACCCCGCGCTGCTCGAGCGCGGCGACAACATGGCTGGCGCGCAGCTCGGGGTTGCCGTCCCCGCCTTCGCCGGTGTCGATCTCCAGTACGGTCACCGCCTCGGCGCCTTCGATGAGGAACATCGCGTCGAAGAGGGCTCGCGCCGCCTCGCGCGTGCCGTTCCACGCGATGAGCACGCGCCGACCGATCTCGGCGAACTCGCCGGCATAGGGCACGATCAGCGCTGGCCTGCCTGCCGCGAGCGCGACCTCGCCCGGCCGCAGCGCGGTCGGGATCGCATCGGGGTTGGTCTGGCCCATAACCACGAGGTCGTGCAGCCGCGCCATCGCGATCACGCCTTCGGTCATATCAACCTCGCGGAAATGCCAGTCCCCGGTGAGCTGCAGCCGCGCCAACTCGGCGCGGAAGGCACGCTCGGCGCGCAGCGATTCGGCGCGCCGGGCGGCCATGTAGGCGTCGTAAAGCTGGACCCAGCCGTCGAGATCGGCGAAGGCGCGCGTCGCCGGAAGGCCGGTAATGTACATAGCGGTAACGCGGCACTCGACCCGCTTGGCCAGCGCGGCGACCGCAGCGAGGCGACGCGCGATGCCGGCTTCATTGTCGATGACCACCAGAATGTCGCGGCTGGGCATGCCTATATTCCTTCCCGGCAGACGCCGATCCGGCGCTTTCCGGCGACAGTATAGAACAGCGGCGGCGACGAGCGATCGCCACCGCGCATGGCGATGGCGCGCGCCAGCATGAACTGGCTGACATCGCGGAACGGCGCCAGCTCCTGGCGACCGATCGGATGCCAACGCACATCTTCAAGCTCGTCGGTCGCGGTCGGCGCGCCGACGACCTCTGCGCCGTCGCCGAAAAAGAACCGCGTGTTGAAGCGGCGGAACACCCGCGCCGGGGTAATCGCGCGGCCGACGTAGCGCAGCCGGTCGAACCCCGGGATCACGCCGGCCTCGGCATAGGCCTCGGCCGCTGGCGAACCCGAGCTCAGTCCCTGCCCGATCGCGCCGCGGCGGCCAAAAAACACGCCCGCCTCCTCCCACGTTTCGCGCAGCGCGGCTCGCGCGCAGCGCATGAGCCGCGACGGCAGGCTATCGGCATCGACCTCGCTTTGCCACGGCCGGCTGTCCTGTGCATCGACGGCGCCGCCGGGAAAGACATAGACGCCCGGCATGAAGCGCACCGTCAGCGGCCGTCGGCCGGCAAGCAGCTCAAGATCCCGCCCCTTGCCGCGCAACAGGATCAGCGACGCGGCATCGCGCGCCCGCACTGGTTTCGGCTTCGTCGTGACGGGATCGAGGACGTCGGTCAATCGGATTTCCTTCACTCCCCTCGGCCGGGCTTGACTCGGCCATCCACGAATAAGGGCAATTATTCGAGGAGCCGCGAGTCAAGCCCGCGGGAGGCGAATGCT
>JASHUW010000214.1 GCA_030039815.1 Alphaproteobacteria bacterium | reverse complement strand
GGCCAAAGCTGGAGCCTTCCCGGGAAGCTCGATGCCGAGGTCAAATCCACGCTCGACGCGTGGCGGGAATCGGGCAAAGTGCGGCGGCTCTGGGCGCGGGATGCGGGCCTCTGGACCGGAAAGGACGAGGCGAAATGGCTCGGCTGGCTCGATATCGTCGGCGCGGAGCGCAAGGGCTTGGCGCGGCTCGAAGCGCTCGCCGAGGATATCCGCGGGCAAGGCCTCTCGCATCTCCTGCTGCTCGGCATGGGCGGATCGAGCCTCGGGCCCGAGGTGCTCGCCGAAAGCTTCGGCCGACAACCCGGCGGCCCGGAGCTATTGGTGCTCGACTCGACCGATCCGGCGCAGATCAAGGCGTTCGAGAACAAGGTCGATTTGAAGAAGACGCTGTTCCTGGTGTCGAGCAAATCCGGCAGTACGCTCGAACCCAACATTTTCAAGGCGTACTTCTTTGACCGCGCCAAGGAGGCGCTGGGCGGCGACCCGGCGAAACATTTCGTCGCGATCACCGATCCCGGCTCCTCGCTCGAAAAGACCGCGCGCGGCGAGGGCTTCCGCTCCGTGTTCCACGGGCTGCCGAGCATCGGCGGGCGCTATTCGGTGCTGTCGAATTTCGGCATGGTGCCGGCCGCGGCGATCGGCGTCGACCCCAAGGCCTTTCTCGAAAGCACCGCGGAGATGGTGCGGTCCTGCGCGGCGAGCGCGCCGCCGGCGGAAAACCCGGGCGTCATCCTCGGCGCGATCATGGGCGTCTGCCAGCGTCGGGGCCGCGACAAGGTAACGGTGCTGGCTTCGCCCGGCGTCGCCGATTTTGGCGCCTGGCTCGAACAGCTGCTCGCCGAATCGACGGGCAAGATCGGCAAGGGCATCGTCCCGGTCGATGCCGAGGCGGCCGGCGCGCCAGCGGTCTATGGCAATGACCGGCTGTTCGCCTATGTCAGGCTCGCCGCCGACAAGGATGAAGCGCAGGACAAGGCGATCGCCGCGCTCGAAGCGGCCGGCCAGCCGGTCGTGCGCATTATCGTCAGCGACACGATGCAGCTCGGCCAGGAATTCTTCCGCTGGGAGATGGCGACCGCGGTTGCCGGCTCGGTCATCGGCATCAACCCGTTCGACCAGCCCGATGTCGAGGCCAGTAAGGTCGAGACCCGCAAACTCACCGAAGCCTATGAGAAGACCGGGAAGCTCCCGCCAGAGCAACCGTTTGCTTCGTTCGATGGCGTCGAGTTGTTCGCCGATCCGCGCAACGCCGGCGAGCTGACGTCGGCCGCGACAAGCCTCGCCGCGGCGCTGAAGGCGCATCTCGGGCGGGCGAAGGCCGGCGATTACGTCGCGCTGCTCGCCTATATCGAGCGCTCCCCGGCGCATATCGCGGCGATGCAGAAGATGCGGCACAGGTGCGCGACGCAAAAAAACTGGCGACCTGCCTCGGCTTCGGGCCGCGCTTTCTGCATTCGACCGGCCAGGCCTACAAGGGCGGACCCAACAGCGGCGTGTTCCTGCAGATCACCTGCGGCGATGCGGCCGATCTCCCGGTGCCGGGCGCCAAATACACGTTCAGCACCGTCAAGGCGGCGCAGGCGCGCGGCGATTTCGATGTGCTCGCCGAGCGCGGCCGCCGGGCGCTGCGCGTCCATCTCGCGAGCGGCGTCGAGCCGGGCCTCACGACGCTCGCCGCCGCCCTCGAACAAGCTCTCAAATAGCCGCCGACAGCGATAACGGAGACCTGCGATGCAACTCGGAATGATCGGGCTCGGCCGCATGGGCGGCAATATCGTGCGTCGGCTGATGCGCAACGGGCACAGCTGCGTCGTCTACGACCGCAGCGCCGATGCGGTCAGCACCCTCGTCAAGGAAGGCGCGACCGGTTCGGGCGGACTCAAGGAGTTCGTCGCCGAGCTCAAGGCGCCGAAGATCGTCTGGGTCATGCTGCCCGCCGGCAAGATCACCCACGACACGATCGTCGAGCTCAGCAACCTGCTCGGCAGGGGCGACATCCTGATCGACGGCGGCAACTCCAAATACCATGACGACATCGCCCATGCCGAGCTGCTCTCGGCGAAAGGCATCACCTTTGTCGATGTCGGCACCAGCGGCGGCGTGTGGGGTCTCGAGCGCGGCTACTGCATGATGATCGGCGGTGCCAAGGAGGCGGTCGATCATCTCGACCCGATCTTCAGCACGCTCGCTCCCGGCAAGGGCAATATCGAAAAGACGCCGGGGCGCGAGGGCCGCGACCCGCGGGTCGAGAACGGCTACATCCATGCCGGCCCCGCCGGCGCCGGGCATTTCACCAAGATGGTGCATAACGGCATCGAATACGGCGTCATGCAGGCCTATGCCGAGGGTTTCGACATCCTGCGCAATTGCGCCAAGCCGGACATCCCGGAGAACCGGCGCTACAAGCTCAATCTCGCCGACCTCGCCGAGGTCTGGCGGCGCGGCAGCGTCATCGCCTCGTGGCTGCTCGACCTCACCGCGATCGCGTTGGCCGAGGACGAGGACCTCAAGGAATTCACCGGTCATGTCGACGATTCCGGCGAAGGTCGGTGGACCATCGAGGCCGCGATCGAAGAGGCCGTGCCGGCCGACGTGCTGACCGCGGCGCTCTACACGCGGTTCCGCTCGCGCCAGGACCACACCTATGCCGAGAAGATCTTGTCGGCGATGCGCAAACAGTTCGGCGGTCACCAGGAGCCAGGGAGCCATTGACGCCATGAACGATCAGCCGGCTTCCGCCACGGCCGCGCGGGCGCGGTCGCACACCGCGCCGCCTTGCGCGTTGGTGATCTTCGGCACCAGCGGCGACCTCACGCGACGCCTGCTGATGCCCGCGGTCTACAACCTTTCCAAGGCGGCGCGGCTGTCGAGCAATTTCGCCTTGATCGGCGTCGATCGCTCGAAGCGGACGATGCAGCAATTCCATGACGATCTCGGCGAGGGCATCCGCAAGTTCGTCTCGGACACCGGCGGCAACAGCGAGGCCGGAGGGGGCGAACCGTTCGACGAAAAGGCCTGGAACTTCCTTACCCAGCGCACCAATCTCGTCGACGGCGACGTTACCCAGCCGCTCACCTACAAGAGGATCGCCGAAGATCTCGAGCGCGCGAAGCGGGAGCATCAGACCGGGGGCAACGCGGTCTTCTACCTCGCCGTCGCCAGTTCGCTGTTCGGCACGATCATCGAGAACCTCGCCGCGGCGGGGCTGATGGAGGAAACCGACGACCACTGGCGGCGGGTGATCATCGAAAAGCCTTTCGGCAACGACCTGGCGTCCGCCAAGGCGCTCAACGCGCGCGTCCTCAAGGTTGTCAAGGAGTCGCAGGTCTTCCGCATGGATCATTTCCTCGGCAAGGAAACGGTCCAGAACATCATGGCGCTGCGTTTCGCGAACAGCATCTTCGAGCCGCTGTGGAACCGCGATCACATCGATAACGTGCAGATCACCGTTGCCGAGACCGTCGGGGTCGAGCGCCGCGCGGCGTTCTATGAACAGACCGGGGCGATGCGCGACATGGTGCCGAACCATGTCTTCCAGCTTTTGAGCCTCACCGCGATGGAGCCGCCCAACTCCTTTGACCCCGATGCGGTCCGCACCGAAAAGACCAAGGCGCTGCAGGGCTTGGTGCCGTTCGATGAAGGCGACTTGCAGCGCAATGTCGTGCGCGGGCAGTACACGGCGGGCGTGGTGCGCGACCAGAACGTCTCCGCCTACCGCGATTCCGACGGCGTCGCGCCGAACAGCAAGACCGAGACCTATGTCGCGATGCGGCTGGCGATCGACAACTGGCGCTGGGCCGGGGTGCCGTTCTATCTGCGCACCGGCAAATCGATGACGCGGCGGACCAGCGAGATCGCGATCCAGTTCAAGCACGCGCCGTTCGCGCTATTCCGCGACACCGCGGTCGACAGCCTGTCGGCGAACGTGCTGGCCTTGCAGATCCAGCCGGATGAAGGCGCCTCGCTGCAGTTCAGCGCCAAAAAGCCGGGCCCGGAGATCCAGCTCGGCGGCGTGCGGATGGATTTCCGCTATCGCGACTATTTCCGCGCGGCGCCGTCAACCGGATACGAGACGCTGGTCTACGACTGCATGATCGGCGACCAGACCCTGTTCCAGCGCGCCGACAGCGTCGAGGCGGGATGGAGCGCGGTGCAGCCGATCCTCGATTTGTGGAAGAACGACCATCGCGCGCCGCTCGAGTTCTATGCCGCCGGCAGCGCCGGGCCCGAGGGCGCCGACGAGATGCTGTGGCGCAGCGGCCGCGCCTGGCGGCCGATCGACTGAGCGCAGCCGGTTTCATGGTTCGCCCGCTCGTCGTCGCGCCCTCGATCCTCTCCGCCGATTTCTTGCGGCTTGGCGACGAGGTGCGGGCGGCCGACGCGGCGGGCGGCGACTGGATCCATGTCGATGTGATGGACGGGCGTTTCGTGCCGAACATGACGATCGGCCCGGTCGTCGTGTCGCATCTGCGCAAGGCGACAAAAAAGCCGCTCGACGTGCACTTGATGATCGTCGAGCCGGAACGCTATCTC
>JASHUW010000213.1 GCA_030039815.1 Alphaproteobacteria bacterium | reverse complement strand
GCGGTCATCACCAGATCGAGCCCGGCCATCGCCTTGTCGAGCTCGTCGATCATCTCGCGCCGACGCCGCGTCGCGTGCACGTAATCCGCGGCAGTCCACAACCCGGCCAGCGCCATGCGGTCGCGGAACACCTCGCCGAAATCGGTGAAGCGGGTGCGCAGGTTGGCCTCGTGGATCGCATAGGCCTCGGACATCATGATCATGATGCCGGGCGCCGCCCACTCGGCGAGCGGCGAGACGGTGATCTCGCGCACGAACGCGCCCATCTGCTCGAACTGTTTGGCGGCCGCGTCGATGGCGTCGCGGGTGACGGAGTTGGCCTCGTTGTCGGCGGTGTAGAAATGGCGGATGAGGCCGATGCGCAGGCCGCGGACGTCGCCGGTCAGCGCGGCGCGATAATCGGGGATCGGCCGGTCGGCGCTCGCCGGGTCGTTGGGGTCGTGCCCGGCCATGACCTGCAGCATGATCGCGCAATCCTCGGCGGTCCACGCCATCGGCCCCGCATGGTCGAGCGAGAAAGCCAGCGGCAGGATGCCGGCGCGGCTGCACAGGCCATAGGTCGGCTTGATCCCGGCGAGGCCGCAATAGGCCGCCGGGCCGCGGATCGAGCCACCGGTGTCGCTGCCAGTGCCGCCGAGCACGAGGCCGGCCGGCACCGCGGCGCCGGTGCCGCTCGATGAGCCGCCAGTGAACCGGCTCGTATCCCAGGGGTTGCGCGCCGGCGGCCAGGGCAGGTCGAAACTCGGGCCGCCAAAGGCGAATTCGTGCGTCGCCAGCTTGCCCATGACGACGGCGCCGGCATCCTTGAGCTTCGTGACGGTGAACGCGTCCGCCGCCGGCACGTGGTTCTGCATAACCTTGGAATGGCCCGTGGTCGGAATGCCCTTGGTCTCGTAGATGTCCTTGAGCCCGATCGGGATGCCGTGCAGCGGTCCCTTGTAGCGGCCGTGGGCGATCTCCAGCTCGGCGGTCTGCGCGGCCGAGCGCGCCTCGTCGGCGAGCACGCGGATGAAGCTGTGGAGCTGCCCGTCAAGCTTCTCGATGCGCGCGAGCCGGTCTTCGACCAGCTCGACCGGCGACAACTCGCGCGTCCTGATCAGCTCCGCCGCGTGGCCGATGGTGAGATGTTCGTCGGCCATCGGCTCAGCCCTTGGGGAAGGCGACGGTGTGGGCGGGCTCGGCGCCGACAGGACGCGGCTTCTTGACGAGTTCGGCCATTTTCTCGATGTACTGCGCCGCGTCGACCAGCTCGTCGCGTTCCTTGTCCGGCACGTCCAGCCCCAGCCGGGCCAGCGCCGCGTCGAGTTCCTGTCGGGTCATCTCCCCCTCCCGTCATGGCGAGCGGAGCAATGCAATCTCCCTCCGTCCTACCGATGGAGATTGCTTCGTTGTGGCGCCGCTCGCAATGACGATGCCGCTACGGCATTGCCTTTTGCGCCTTGGCCTCTTTCAGCGGCGTGCCGGCTTCGGCGAGCCGGCGCAGGTATTCGGACGGCCGCCAGCGATCGCCGTAGCGCTGATGCCATGAGGCGATCTGGTTGTAGACCTCGCGCACCCCGATGGTGTCGGCCCAGTACATCAGGCCGCCGCGATAGCGCGGGAAGCCGAAGCCGTGCAGCCACATCACATCGACATCGCTGGCCCGCAGCGCGCAGCCTTCTTCGAGGATCTTGCACGCCTCGTTGACCGAGGCGAACAGCAGCCGCTTCAAGATCTCGTCGTCGGTGATGTCGCTGCGCTGCTCGATGCCGAATTCCTTCGCGGTTTCCTTGATGATGCGCGCGACCTCGGGGTCGGGGCGCGGGGTGCGGTCGCCCGGCTCGTACTTGTACCAACCGGCATTGGTCTTCTGGCCGAGGCGGCCGGCCTCGACGATGCGGTCGGCGATCGGCTGCTTGCGGTAATTCGGATACGCCGCGGCGCGGCGCTTCCTGGTGTCGTAGCCGATATCGAGGCCGGAGAGGTCGGCGACCGCGAGCGGGCCGATCGGATAGCCGAAATCGACCATGACCTTGTCGATCTGCTCCGGAAGCGCGCCCTCCTCGATCAGCAGGTTGACCTCCATGCCGAACGGCGCGCGGCTGCGGTTGGCGAGAAAGCCATCGCCATTGCCGGCAAGCCCCGACACCTTGCCGATCTTGCGGCCGAGCGCCATCGCGCTCGCCAGCACGTCATTCGCGGTCTTGGTGCCTTTCACCACCTCGAACAGCTTCATGACGTTGGCCGGCGCGAAGAAATGCGTGCCGGCGACATCCCGCGGCCGCTTGGTGGCGTTGGCCATGATGTCGATGTCGATGCCCGAGGTGTTGGTGTAGAGCAGCGCGTTCGGCGGCATCACCGCGTCGAGCTTCTGCCAAACATCTTTCTTCACATCGATCTGCTCGAACACCGCCTCGATGACGACGTCGCAATCGTTGAGGTCGTCGATGCCCGGAACCGGGTGAATGCGCGCAAAACGGCGCTCGTACTCGTCCTGCGCGAGGCTGCCGCGTTTGACGCTGGTCTCGTAATTGGCCTTGATCCGCGCCATGCCGCGTGCCAGCGCCTCGGGCGTGGCGTCGGTGATCTTCACGTCATAGCCATTGTCGGCGAACGACATCGCGATGCCGCCGCCCATCGTGCCGGCCCCGACCACCGCCGGGTTATCGGTCGGGCGTAATTTGGTATCGGCCGGGATGAACGGGATCTTGGCGACCTCGCGCTCGGCGAAGAAGGCGTAGCGCAGCGCCTTCGCCTCCTCGGAATTGACCTGCTCGTCGAAGAGCTTGCGTTCGAGAATGCAGCCCTCGTCGAAGGGCAGCTTGCAGGCCGCCTCAACCGCTTCAATGCAGGCATAGGGCGCGCGCTGGTTGCGCGCCCGCCGCGCGATCGACTTGCGCATGTTCTCGAACAGCTCGGGGGTGCCCTCGGCGAGCTTGCCGTCGCTGTTGCGGATCACCGGCAATGGCCGCTTGTCCACGATCTTGCGGGCGAAGGCGACTGCGCTTTCCTTGAGCTTGCCTTCCGGGACGACCTCATCGATGACGCCAAGCTTCGCGGCCTCCTCGGCCGGAACGTGGCGGCCCGAGGTAATCATCTCCAGCGCCGCCTTGGGGCCGATGAGGCGCGGCAGGCGCTGCGTGCCGCCGGCGCCGGGCAGGATGCCGATCAGTACTTCGGGCAGCCCGACCTTGGCGCTCGGCACCGCGACCCGATAGTGGCAGGCAAGCGCCGTCTCCAGCCCGCCGCCCAACGCATAGCCATGGATCGCCGCAACGACCGGCTTTGGGCTCTGGTCCATCACGTCGTAATGGCGGCGGGTCGGCGGCGGGTTCGCCGGCCCCTTGCCGAACTGGCGGATGTCGGCCCCGGCGATAAAGCTGCGCCCGGCGCCGATCAGCACCATCGCCTTGACCCCGCTATCGGCGTTGCCCTTGTCGAGCGCGTCGACGATGCCCTGTGGCACCCCGGGCGACAGCGCGTTCACCGGCGGGTTGTCGACGGTGATGATCCCGATCTCGCCGTCCTTCTCGAAGCGGACCAGCTCGCCTTCGGCCATTTCGAACTCCTATTTCACAATGAGGCGATGAGGCACCGGCGAACCACGCTTTCACGTGTGTGGTTCGGCAGCCGCACGCACACCTTTCTCGTCCTCGATACTGTATTCGCCGACGATCCAAA
>JASHUW010000212.1 GCA_030039815.1 Alphaproteobacteria bacterium | reverse complement strand
TGTATTCGCGCGGCAACCAGGTGCCCGGCTTCTCGCCCAATGCGTACGCGATCCCGCCTTATCCGGGACCCGGCGCGGCGCCGCTGCCGGCACCGATGGGAGCGCCCCCGCCGGGCGCCTATGTGCCGCCGCCCCCACCGCCCTATCGCTGATAACTGCCGATGTCGACGCCGGGAGCGCAGCCGCCCGGCCGTCCGCAAGGCCAAGCAGGGCTGAGCAAGGGAGACGCCGATGGCCAAGACGCGCGGCACGGGCCTCTTGATGGTATGGGCCGATATCGACCCCGAATACGAGGCCGAGTACCACCGCTGGTACGACGAGGAGCACATCGCCCGGCTGCTCGCCATTCCGGGTTTTCTCTCCGCCGGCCGCTACGTCGCGCTGAAAGGCGGCCCCAAGAACCTCGCGCTCTACGAGCTTGAAACCCACGAGGTGCTGCGCACCGCGGCCTTCCTCGACGAGGTGCGCTTTCGCCCGTCGGCAAAGCGCGTCGCGGCGTCGGGCGGCACGATCGGCCGCAACTACCTGATCAATGGCTACCGCCAGATCTTCCCGATGCACACCAACCCGATCGAGATGACGCAGGGGCCGGCGCCGTTCCTGCAAATGGGTCGCATCGACATCCCGTCGGTGGTCGAGGACGAGTTCAACGACTGGTACAACACCGCCTACATCCCGCCCTATCTGACAGTGCCGGGATGCCTCGGCGCGCGGCGCTACGTGGCGATCGATTCCCAGCCGAAATACCTAACGCTCTACGAATTCGCGAACCCCCAGGTCTCCGAGCATCCGGAGTGGGAAAAGGCGCGCGACGCCAACCCCTGGTCGAAGCGGATCCGCCCCTATATGCGCCACGATGTCGGCTCACCCGGCGTGTATCGCCGCGTATTTCCAGCGTGATGTAAAAGCCACAGTGCGCCGTGGCTAAATTACTACAATAGTAAATCGTCGAAAAGCATGCATTCTCCAGTACTAGTTGGTATATCGGTTGCATAAGAACTGAGCGAACAGGTGCGGGGCACACCCGCCGTCTAGAGGGGACTTACTGTTGCGCTGGTTATCGATCGCCCTGTGGGGCTGGGGCCTGGTCATTTTGTTATGCGTTCCGGCGATGGCGCGGACTTCGCACGACGTTCACGGCGGCAATTGCGTGGCCTACGCGCGCGAAGTGACCGGCGTCCACCTCGACGGCAACGCCGCCGCCTGGTGGCCGCACGCCGAGGGCCGTTACGAGCGTGGCCACACGCCGCAAGTCGGCGCGATCCTCGTGTTCAAGCCGTACGGCCGGATGCATGTCGGTCACGTCGCGGTGGTGTCGCGGATCGTCAACGCCCGTGAGGTGCTGGTCGATCAAGCCAATTGGGTGCGCGGCCGGGTGACCAAGGCGATCTCGGTCGTCGACGCCTCGCCGGCCAACGATTGGACCAGCGTCAAGGTGCAATACGCCGGGACGCATGGCCGGAAAAACCCGACCTATGGTTTCATCTATCCGCGTGTGCTGCCCGTCAATTTCGGCGCGGCGGTCGCCGAGGCCGAACCCAGCAAGTCGCGCGCCACCCATGCCGACCGCGTCGCGGCGCGGGCCCGGCACCACGACAATGCCTCCGATGAGGAAGTGGCCGCGTACCGTCACGCGGCTCCGCGTCACGTCGCGGAGCGCCCGGTCCATCATCGTCGAGATGCTGACGAAACCCAGCTTGCCGAGAAGTCCGATCCACCCGCGTCGCACGTCGCCGGGCGCACGGCGCATCACGAAATCCACCCGGCGCACGACGAGGCCAAGGCCGGTTCATCGGCATCGACCGCGCAGCAAGTCGCCGCGGCCAGGCTGCCGGTCCACAAGTACAAGCTCCGGGACACCCGGCTCGCCTATGTGTACTAGGCGCCCTCTCGGCAAAAACGCCGCGCGCCGGCGCTAGTCCTTGGCGCGCGCTCGCGCCTATGATGGCCGGCAACGGGTCATGAGGGAGCGGGACGATGGCGGACAACAAGCGGATTGTTGTGTTCGGCGCGGGCGCGATCGGCGGCTATACCGGCGGCAACCTGGCGCATAACGGCTTCGACGTGACCCTCGTCGATCCCTGGCCGGAGCATATCGAGGCGATCCGCAAGGACGGGCTGGCGCTCGAAGGCGTCACCGAGAGCGAGTTCGTGCGCGCGCGGCCCAAGACGCTGCACCTGACCGAGGTGCAGAACCTCGCCAAGGAAAAGCCCATCGATATCTGCTTTATCTCGATGAAGTCGTACGACACCGAGTGGGCGGCGACGATGATGCGGCAATACCTGGCGCCCGGCGGCTACATGGTGTCGTTGCAAAATTGCATCAACGAGGAGCGCATCGCCGGCGTCGTCGGCTGGGGCAAGACGGTCGGGGCGATCGCCGCCCTCTTGTCAGCCGAGCTTTACGCACCTGGCAAGATCCGCCGCACCGGCGCGAAAAACCCGCCCGGGCACGAGGTCTACCGGGTCGGCGAGGTGCATGGCCGGGTGACGGCGCGGATCGAGGAGCTCGGCTCCATGTTCCGCACCGTCGACACCTGCAGGGTCACCGACAATCTCTGGGGCGAACGCTGGTCGAAGCTCTGCGTCAACGGCATGCATAACGGCGTCTCGGCCGCGTCGGGGCTGTCGGGCAACGCGATGCGCCAGGACGACCGCATTCGCGGGCTCATCATCAAGCTCGGCGGCGAGGCGGTGCGCATCGGCCAGGCGCAAGGTTACAAGCTCGAGGACATTGCCGGACAGGATGCTGAGAAGCTGGCGCGTGCCGCGGAAGGCGACAAGGGCGCGCTCGAAGAGGTCGAGGCGCTGATGCTGGCGCTGCGCAACTCGCAGGGCCGCAGCGAGGCACAACGCCCGTCGATGGGCCAGGACATGCAAAAGGGAAGGCGCACTGAGATCGACTTCATCAACGGCGTCATCGTCGAACGCGGCAAGTTGCTGGGTCTGCCGACCCGTACCCATGAGCAGCTCATCGCGGCGGTGAAGCAGGTCGAGCTCGGCAAGGCGGCGCCGAGCCCGGATTTGCTTTATGCGATCCACTGAGGCCCTGGCTGGCCGATAACCGGGAACCAGAAAACGTACCGACCGTTTCTCAACCGCCAATCACACCCGCGACGGTGGAGGAGCGCATGCTCCGTTTGCTGACGATCGGTCTCGTATGCGGTGCGCTCGCGGCATGCGCGGTGCCCTCGCCGTTCGCAGTGCCGGCCCTGCCCGCCCCTCCCGGCGACCTCGCCGCC
>JASHUW010000211.1 GCA_030039815.1 Alphaproteobacteria bacterium | reverse complement strand
CGGCCGGGCTGCACGACAACATCGTCAGCCGGCTCAAGGTCATGGCCGGGCTCAACATCGCCGAGAAGCGGCTGCCGCAGGATGGCCGGTTCCGCATCGTCATCGAGGGGCGCGAGATCGACCTGCGCCTTTCGATCGTCCCGACCCTGCACGGCGAAAGCGTGGTGATGCGGCTGCTTGATCGCGCCCGCGCGCCGCTCGACCTCGCCGAACTCGGCTACAACCCGGAGCTGCGCGCGCGGCTCGAAACCCTGCTGGCGCTGCCGAGCGGCATGCTGCTGGTCACCGGCCCGACCGGCAGCGGCAAGAGCACGACGCTCTACGGCGCGCTGCAACTGCTCAACACGCGCGAGCGGAAAATCCTGACCATCGAGGACCCGGTCGAGTACCAGATCCCCGGCATCAACCAAATCCCGGTGCGACCGGCGATCGGGCTTAGCTTCGCCAATCTGCTGCGCTCGCTGCTGCGGCAGGACCCCGACATCATGCTCGTGGGCGAAATCCGCGACCTCGAAACCGCGCGCATCGCGGCCCAAGCGAGCCTGACAGGGCATCTGCTGCTGTCCACCGTGCACACCAACGACGCGGTGAGCACGATCACCCGGCTCAGCGACATGGGGCTCGAGGATTATCTGGTCGCGGCGGTGCTAAAGGGCGTCATCGCCCAGCGGCTGGTGCGCTGCCTGTGCCCGCAATGCCGCGCGCGCGATGGCGAATATTGGCGCGCCGTCGGCTGCGATGGCTGCGGCGGCACCGGCTATCGCGGCCGTACCGCGATCGCCGAGCTGCTGGCGTTCGACGAAACCTTGGCGCGTCTGGTCGTGGCTCGCGGCGGTGTCGAGGAGCTGCGCGAAGCGGCGCTGGCCAGCGGCATGGTCGACCTGAAGAGCGACGGGCTTGCCAAGGCGAGAGCCGGCATCACCTCGGTCGACGAGGTGATGCGCGTCACCGGAGCCGGCTAGGTGCCGGTCTTCCAGTACCGCGCGCTGCGCCCGTCGGGCGGCGAGATCGCCGGCGAGCTGACCGCCGACAGCGAGCGCGACGCGGTGCAGCGGCTGCAGGCGATCGGCAATTACCCGATCGAGATCAGCCTGCCCGAAGCCGGCTCACCGCCGGCACGGCGGGTCGCGCCGATCTGGGGCGGGATCTCGGCGCGCGACCGCGGTCTGTTTACCCGCCAGCTGGCGACGCTGCTCGGCGCCGGGGTGGTGCTGGACCGCGCGCTGGCGCTGATCGCCGCGTCACCCGGCACGAAACGTCGCGCCGGGCTGGCGGCGGAGCTGCTGGCGGCAATCAATCGCGGCGAAAGCCTCAGCGCCGCGTGCCGCGCCCACCCGGCGCTGCCGGCGCATTACGCGATGATGATCGCCGCCGGCGAGGCGAAGGGCGACATCGCCGGAGCGCTCGGCCGGCTGGCCGAAATCATCGAGCGCGGCCGCGAAACCAGCCGGGCGCTCTTCGGCGCGCTGATCTATCCGGCCAGCGTGCTGGTGGTCGCCATCCTGTCGGTGTCGTTCCTCCTGAGCTTTGTGGTGCCGCAATTCGCGGCGCTGCTCGACAGCTTCCATCGTGAGCCGCCGCTGACGATGCGGGTGCTGTTGACGCTCTCCACCTGGTTCCAGGTCGGCGCGCTGCCGGCGGCGCTGATCCTGCTGATGCTGGTTCTCTATGTGATCTGGCGGCGGCGAGATCCCGAATTCCGCGCCGGGCTCGATCGACGGCTGCTGACCCTGCCGGGGCTGGGCCGGATGCTGGGCCGCAGCGAGGCGGAGCGGCTCGCCTTTCTGCTCGGTAATCTGATCGCGGCCGGCGTATCGGTGCCGGACGCCCTTACCGCGACCGGCGCGGCGATGAGCAACACCGCCTATCGCAGCGGCCTCGCGGCGGCGCAGCGCGCGGTGGAGCGGGGCGACCGCTTAAGCGCGGCGCTCGCCGTCGGCACGCTGCTCCCTGAATTGGCGCTCGAGCTGGTGCGGCTCGGCGAGGAAACGGGCGACCTCGCGACAATGCTGTTGAAGGCGGGCGACATCCTGCGCCGCGACATCGAGGTGGCGACGACCGAGCTGATCGGCCTGGTGACGCCGATCAGCATCGTGCTGCTCGGCCTGCTGATCGGATTCGTCGCTTATGCGCTGCTCGGCACGGTGATGGAAGTGTACGATTTTGCGACGTGAGCAAGGCTTCACCCTTGTCGAGCTGCTCGTCGTGCTCGCGATCATCGGGCTGGCGCTGGCGATCGCGGTGCCGCTGCTCGTGGGGCATGTCGGCGGCGCGGCACTCAACGCGGCGGCGAGCGAGATTCGCACCGCGATCAACGGGGCGCGCAGCACCGCGATCGCCGAAGATCGCACGGTCGTGTTCCGCGGCGATCCGGGCGGCGGCTATTGGCTCGACCGCAACCATTTCACCCTGCCGCTGATGAACGGCGCGCAACCGCTTCGCGTGGCGACGACCGGCGGCGCGCAGATTTCGTTCTTCCCGTCGGGCGGGTCGTCGGGCGGCCGCATCGTCGTCAGCAGCGGCGGCGGCGAGCGCCAGATCGCCGTCGACGCGCTGACCGGACGCGCCGATGAAATTCGCTAGAAGCGAGGGCGGCTTCACCCTCATCGAGGTGCTGGTCGCGCTGGCGATCATCGGGCTGGCGCTGGGTGCGGTCGCCGGCGTGTTCGGCGTGGGAC
>JASHUW010000016.1 GCA_030039815.1 Alphaproteobacteria bacterium | reverse complement strand
ATCAACAAGGACGAGGAGGCGCCGATCTTCCAGATCGCCGATTACGGCCTCGTCGGCGACCTGTTCAAGGTCCTCCCCGAGCTCGACGCCGAGCTCGCCAAGCGCCAGCAGTGAGCGAACTTCAGCGCATCGGCGTCGTCGGCGCCGGGCAGATGGGCCGCGGCATCACCCATGTCTGCGCGCTCGCCGGGCTCGATGTGGTGCTCGCCGATGTCAGCCCCGAGGTGCTGGCGCGCTCGCTCGAGACGATCGACGCCAATCTCGGCCGCCAGGTCGCGCGCGGCCGCATCAAGGAGGACGAAAAGGCGGCCGCGCTCAAGCACATCCGCACCACCACCGACTTCGCCGCCTTCGCCGACCGCGATATGGTGATCGAGGCGGCGACCGAGAAGGAGGAGGTGAAGCGCGAGGTCTACAAGCAGCTCGTGCCCAAGCTGAAGCCGGACACGCTGATCGCCACCAACACCTCGTCGATCTCGATCACCCGGCTCGCCTCGGCGACCGATCGGCCCGGCAAGTTCATCGGCATGCATTTCATGAACCCGGCGCCGGCGATGAGCCTCATCGAGCTCATTCGCGGCATCGCCACCGACGAGGCGACCTTCGCCGCGACCCGCGACCTCGCCGTGAAGCTCGGCAAGACCCCCGTCGCCGCCGAGGACTACCCGGCCTTTATCGTCAACCGTATCCTGCTGCCGATGATCAACGAGGCGGTCTACACGCTCTATGAGGGCGTCGGCACCGTCGAGGCGATCGACACGGCGATGAAGCTCGGCGCGAATCACCCGATGGGACCGCTCGAGCTGGCCGATTTCATCGGCCTCGACACCGCGCTCTCGGTGATGCAGGTGCTCTATGAGGGCCTCGCCGATTCGAAATACCGGCCGTGCCCGCTCTTGGTCAAATACGTCGAGGCCGGCTGGTTCGGCGGCAAGACCGGCCGCGGCTTTTACGACTACCGCGGCGAAAAACCCGTCCCCACCCGCTGACGGCAAACCCTCCCCCGCAAGCGGGAGAGGGTTAAAAGCGCGCCCGCGAAAACTTGTCGCCTTGGCCCCGATCCTGCTAACAATCCGTCACAATCCCATGGTACTTGGGAGCAATGCCGGCTCTATTAGTGGTGAGTTGATGCTCGACAGCTGCCCGGCCCTGGTACTCAACGCGGATTTCCGCCCGCTCTCGTATTTTCCCTTGTCGTTGTGGTCGTGGCAGGACGCGGTCAAGGCGGTGTTCCTCGAGCGGGTCTTTATCGTCGACCATTACGACACTTACGTGCGTTCTCCTACCTTGACGATGCGGCTTCCCAGCGTCATCGCCTTGAAGGAATACGTGCACGCGGCGCGCAACCCGGCCTTCACCCGGTTCAATGTGTTCCTGCGCGATCGGTTCAGCTGCCAGTATTGCGGCGAGCCGTTCCCCTCGCACGATCTGACCTTCGACCATGTCGTGCCGCGCTCCAAGGGCGGGCGGACGATCTGGGCCAATGTCGTGACCGCCTGCTCCTCGTGCAATCTCCTGAAAGGCAACCGCCTGCCCGAGCAGAGCGGCATGTACCCGCGCCACCGGCCGGTCCAGCCGACCTCGTTCCTGTTGCAGGAAAACGGCCGCGCCTTCCCGCCCAACTACCTGCACGATTCCTGGCGCGACTATCTCTACTGGGACACCGAACTCGACGCGTCGTAAGCGCGGCTATCGAGCTTGTTGCGGACCACCGGCGTGCCGCCGGACGGGGGAACAGTTTTTTCCGCTCCCCGGCGGAAGCCGGGGCCCACTTTTCGGCGCCAAAGACGGTTCATGGATGGGTCCCGGCTTTCGCCGGGAAGCGGCAACCAAGATCGGCGCGAAGCGCTGACAAAATCCTTTGCGTTCCTCTGCGTAATCTCAGCGGCCTCCGCGCCGAGGCATTCTTATCTTTGCCTGGTCTACCTCACAGGTGGCGGCGCGTCGGCCGAACCCGGTAAGCGGACTTCGCTGAAGCGGATTTTTCTTAGATCGCCCCGGCTTTCCACGCGTCTAGCTTGGGCCAATGCCCGCAATCGCGCCGCGAGGACGACATCCCCGACCTGCCGATATGGGCCGTCCACGAAGCTCACGAACGCCTCTCCAACGACCCGCATCACCTTGCGCCATTGTTCGGTCACGCATCCGATCAACAGGTCGTCGAAATAGGTGATGGGCGCTGAGATCATCCCCGTCTCATCGAGGATGCGCAGTGGCGCGTTCTCGGCACGCAGCCGTGCCCAATCTGCACGGTAGCGTTCTCGCGCGGCGACATCGAGGGGTTCGGCCCGATCCCAGTACCGCGTCGCGGTCAGGTGATAGGGTGGCAACTCGCCCAAAACGATCGCCCGGCCGCCGGTTGCCTTGGGAGAGACCACCGCGTCGGCATCGAACGCGACCAGATCGCAGTCGCCCTCGCCGAGGCGCCAGACGAATTCGAGAAAGCCTGCAACCTCGTGTGTCGCGCGCTTTGAAACCCAAACGATGCGACGGCTCGACGGCGCGAGCGCGACCTTCCAAAACGCCGCGAGCGGCCTCAACGGCCATTCCCGATCGCGCAGGCCGGGCGCCAATTCCCTTCTGACCCATTCCCGCCGGGCACGCGCATCGGGCGGGTCAATAGGCCCAAAGCTAAGATCGTCGAGAAAGCAGACGACCGCGTCGTCGCCGCGGCCGACCTCCCGCAGAGCCACCCTCAGTGACCCGGAGAAACTATCCGAGAAGACGATATGAAGGGTCCCCGGCATCCGAATTTTTTTACAGACGGGTCTCTTGATGCGAACATATCATGAACATATGGAGAGACGCAAGACACTGCGAGACCAAAATGCGGCGCGTTTCGGCGGCAACGAGGGGAGGGGTGAAGGGCTGGTTCCGGCGCCTGCTCGGTGCGCTGCGCCTCCTGATCGGGTGCGTTTCACCTCCTGTTATTTTGCCCGATAACAGGAGGAGAACAGGAGGCGAGCCTCCTGTTAATTTGACGCTACGCCCCCGCCATCTCCCCCGCGACCCGCACCCGCACCCTGAGTGCGTTGCCCGGCAGGTAGGCCAAGGGCATGTCCTCGATCTCGATCGTCTGGATCGTATCCGGATCGGCCCCCGCCACCCGCGCCCGTTCGACGGCCTGCGCCTCGGCCGCTTCGATCGCCTCCGCGCGGGTCAGGTCGCGATAGATCTGGTCGGTCTCGCCGCTCACTTGCGC
>JASHUW010000210.1 GCA_030039815.1 Alphaproteobacteria bacterium | reverse complement strand
GACGAGCTGCAGAAGGAGTTTACCGACGCGCTGCCGGGGGTCGTCTTCAACTTCTCGCAGTACATCCAGGACAATGTCGAGGAGGCGCTGTCGGGGGTCAAAGGCGCCAACGCGGTCAAGATCATCGGGCCCAACCTCAAGGTGCTGGAGGATTTGTCCAATCAGGTCATGGGCCAGCTACAACAGGTCCGCGGCATGGCCGATCTCGGCATCTTCCACGTGCTCGGTCAGCCGAACCTCGACATCAAGATCGATCGCGCCAAGGCGGCGCGCTACGGCCTCAACACCGGCGACGTCAACACCGTGATTCAGGCGGCAATGGCGGGCGATGTTGCCTCGACCGTCCTCGAAGGCGATCGCCAGTTCAACCTCACTGTCCGCTTCGCGCCGGAATACCGCGACAACGTCGCGACGGTCGGTGACCTGCCGGTCGGCTATCAGACGGCCAGCGGGCAGACCGCTTATATCCCGCTGCGCGAGCTTGCCGACCTCAAGCTCGACACCGGCGCCTCCTACATCTATCGCGAGTCGACCCAGCGCTACATCCCGATCAAGTTCAGCGTCCGCGACCGTGATCTCGGCGGCGCGGTCGCCGAGGCGCAAGAGCGCATCAAGCAGAGCATCAAGCTCCCGGTGGGGTATCGCATCGTCTGGGCCGGCGAATTCGAGGATTTGCAGAACGCACAGAAACGGCTGGCGGTGATCGTCCCCGTCGCGCTCGGGCTGATCCTGGTGCTGCTCTACGGGCTCTTCAATTCGCTGCGCGACAGCCTGCTGGTGCTGCTCGGCATCCCCTTCGCGGCGGCCGGCGGCATCCTTGCGCTATATTTTACCGGACAAGTGTTCAGCATTTCCGCAGCGATCGGGTTCGTGTCACTGTTCGGGGTGTCGGTGATGAACGGCATCCTGGTGATGACCTATTTCAATCAATTGCGGATCATGGGACTGGCGCCGCTGGACGCGATGCGACAAGCGGCCGAACAACGAATGCGGCCAATGCTGATGACGGCGCTCTCGGCGGCGATCGGGCTTTTCCCGGCGGCGATCTCACACGGCATCGGCAGCGAGGTGCAGCGGCCGCTGGCGACCGTCGTGGTCGGCGGCATGATCGTCGGTCCGATTATGCTGCTGGTGGTCGTGCCGGCGCTCCAGATGCTGTTCCTCGGGCGCAACCCGCCGCCAGCCGGTGAAGAAGCGCCGCGCCGCGCAACAGCCGACGACGACATGCTATGTTGATCGGCCTGCGCTCATTGTCGGCGAGCGGCGGCCGCGCGCTGCAGGCGCTGCCGCTGGTTCTGGCGGCCGCGGCGCTTGCGGCGATGCAGGCGGCGCTGCTGCCGGTCCGGCCGATTCACCTCGAGGTTCCGTCGACGATCGGTCTCGGCGCGGCGCCGGAGCACAGCGTCGCTCCCGTATCGCGTTCGGCGGCTCAAGCGTCTTCGGTCCTGCCGAACGAAAGCCAGCCGCCCGCCGCGACCTTGCCCGCCACGGAGCTCGCCTCGGGAGCTGCGGCGCCGGGCGCGCAACGATCGGTCCCGGAGACGAAAGACGCCTCGGAAGCCTGGGCCGATCGACTGTCGCGCGCGGCGGCGGCCGTCGAGGCGTCAGGCAACCTCAAACTTCACGCGAAGCAGCCGACTGCGATCTCAACCTTTGTGGCCAGCATCATTAAATCGCTGAGCCGCCTTCATCCGGGTGCGGCGGCGTCAGCGCAGGCGCTGGCGGAGCGAATTGCCGTCAAACCACAGGCAAGGCGCGCCGCGACTGCGCTGCCGACAAGAGCTGTCCCGGCGAAGCCAAACCTGGCTGGCTGGGCGCTTGGCGGCGCCGCACCGCAGCGCAATATTCTCGGCGGCCCGGCACCGCTCGCGGCCCGCTACGCGCCGATCGTCAGCGGCGCCAGCGTCCCCCGCTACCGCTGACCCATGCGTTGCCCATCGAGGTTTCCATGAGAGTTTTACCGTTCGCCGCCATGCTCTTTCTGCTCGTCGGCTGCGCGGAGCCGATCACCGTGCAAAACCCCAAGACCGGTGAGACAATGCTGTGTAAGACGCCGGCATCGGAATGGAATCCATGGTCGCAGGACGATGCCTGCGTCGCCGGACACCTCGCCCAGGGCTGGATGATCGCCCGATAACGCGGCTACGGCTTGATGAGCCGGCTCTGCGCGGCGCGCATCACCGCTTCCGTGCGGTTTGCCACCCCGAGCTTGGCGCGCGCATTGTCGATGTGAAAGTCGATGGTCCGCTTGGTCGTACCGAGGATTTGCGCGATCTCGGCGGAAGTCTTGCCGCGTGCCGCCCAGGTCAGCGTCTCGACTTCCCGCTCGCTGAGTTTGACCCCGGCGGGCCAAGCTTCACTACGCGCGACGCGCGACAGCCGGGTCTTGATGATCGCTTCGAGCACGTCGAAGTCGATCGGCTTAGTCACATAGTCATCAGCGCCGAGCCGCCGGCCGCGCAACTCGTTATCGCGATCGGCGAGCGCGGTGAGAAAGATAAAGGGCATGGTCTCAAAGCGAGGCGCCAGACGAACCAGCCGCTCCAACACCTCAAACCCCGACATGCCGGGCATGCTGATATCCGACAACACAAGATCGGGTTCGTCGCGCAGGATCGCGGCCAGCCCATCCTGGCCGCCATAAGCGATATCGACCTCAAAGCCGCGGTCGAGCAACTCCTCAGCGATCAACGCCGCGGTTTCCGTGTCGTCTTCAATACAAAGAATGCGCTTTGATTCGAGCATGCCAACCGGCTCAACCATGCCAACGATGGCTTGACCCTTGCACCTGTACGATGGATAGCGAGTTAGTATAACTGTGATAAATCCGAGTTGTTCAACATATATATTATATATAGAAAACGGAGGTTCAACTCTTGGTACCCCATCTTATGGCCCAATTTCAATCGCTGCGGGGTCGGGTCTCGTCAATCGCCGGCGTTATTTTCGTATTGGTGGCATTTCTTGGATTGTTCAGCCTGTGGCGGCTGCAAGATTATCACACTATTGCCGGCGAGATTCGCGAGCGATATCTCCAGAACACGCAGTTCCTCGGCGACCTCAACAACTTCACCTCCGATTTCCGCGCCGCCGAAGCGGCGTCGCTACTGACATCAAGCACCGACGAGGCACGAGAGAATGGCGACGAGGTCGAGCGGCTCGACCATCTCATCTCCTTGGCGATGCACAGCTTCGAGCACGTCGCCAACAATCAGGACGTGCGGGCCCTGTACACCGATTTCGTTGCAAAATGGCGTCGCTACCGAGCTCTCGCAGATCAAGTTCTGAACTTGTCAAGCCACGACCGAAAAGCGGAAGGCTCCGCGATCTACCGTACCAGCTCGCGCGGGGCATATGACGCGGCGAGCGATGCCCTTGGCGTGCTCACCGAGCTGAACCGGCACGACGCGGCCGAAAGTGGCCGGCGCGCCGACAGCGCGTACGAGCAGGCGAAATACCTGACCGCGTTCGCCGTCGTGATCGCCGGGATGATTGTCATCGGCGGGGTTCTGCACACACGGCGGACGATCCTGCGCCCGCTGCTCGATCTCGCGACGCGGATGCGTCGGCTCGCGCAAAACGACATGGACATCGACAGTGATGGCGTCACCCGCAACGACGAGGTCGGCGAGATGGCGCGTGCCATTGAAGTGTTTCGCAGCAACGCCGTCGAACTCGCGGTCAGCCAGCAGGCCTTGGCGCAGCACGCCTCGATGCTGAGCGAAAAGCTGGAACACGAGCAGCACCTAGCCGAGCTCCAACGCAATTTCGTCTCGATGGCCTCGCACGAGTTCCGCACGCCGTTGACCGTCATCGACGGTCAGGCGCAACGGCTCATCAATGCCGGCTACCGACTCCCGCCGGACGACATCGCGCAGCGCGCCCGCAGCGTGCGCTTGGCCGTCGCGCGAATGACCAGCGTCATCAATAATCTGATCGACGCCTCGCGGCTCATCGACGGACAACCGCAACTCTATTTCCATCCGAGCGAATTCGACCTGACGGCGCTGCTGCACGACGTGTGTCACATGCAACGCGAGCTGGCACCGCGGGCGCAACTCATTGAACGTCTCGTCGTGCGACCACTGCCGATCATCGGCGATCGGAAGCTGCTGACGCAGGTCTTTCACAATCTGATCGCCAACGCGATCAAATATTCGCCGAAGGAAGCGGTGGTGCGCGTCGCCGCGGAACTCGACGGCGAAGAGGCCGCGGTGAGTGTCGAAGATCGCGGCCTCGGTATTCCGGCCGCGGACCGGGAACACCTGTTCGAGCGCTACTACCGCGGCGGCAACGTCACCGGAATTATCGGCAGCGGCATTGGCCTTTATCTGGTTAAAACCGTGATCGACCTGCACCACGGCGACGTTTCGGTTGACAGCGAGGAAGGCAAGGGTTCGCGCTTTGTCGTCCGACTACCGGCAATCTCTGCCAGCGACGCGACCCGGCAACTAGCTTCGTAATCGTCAGCCTCAACATCCTTCAGGGTCGGAAGCAACGGGAACTCAAGCTTCCAGCCCAATCCGCTGTTCCTTAGATGGCCGCTTATCTCCGCTCTCGGCGCCAAGTCGACTCTTCACCCATCACCGGACGCTGCGCCGTCGCCCTGTTATGGGCCGAAGCGGCCGTTGATAGGAAAGTCAGCCGCGCGCGTTCTGCGTGACGAAGCTGATATCGCGTCAAGCACGGCGGCGCCGTTGGCACAGCGCCGTCGGCTGCCGCCTTGCCGCCGCAACCCGACTGCTGGCTCAGCTGATAAAATAAAGACTGGCCGCGGTCAGGTGCGGATCGTTGGTGAGATGAGCGACCAGCTGCACCGTCGAGCCAGCCTTGTTGCCTTGCGCATCGTAATAGAGATTGCCGGTCGCCTGGTTGTAGGCGAAGCGCTGGTTGGTATTGGTGAAGGTGCCGTTGGCGCTAGTCGAGAACAGCGACGCGGCGATCTGTTGCGGCGTCAGCGTGCCCTTGCCATCATCGACGCCGAGGTCAAAGCCGGTATTGGCGAACACCAGCCTGTCGCCCGTGTTGAACGGCATCGTCAGCTGCTCGGGCGGCGCCATCAGGATGATCGTGTCGCCGCCAATGGAGGATCCATACGACTGGGTGGTGGTGATCGCGTACATCCCGGTGCCGAGCGTGATCGTATTGTCGCCGCCGCCGAGGCTGATCGTGTCTCCGCCATTGCCCAGCACGAGGGTGTTGTGGCCACCGCCGAGGCTGATCGTATCGTTGCCGTTGCCGAGCGTTACGCTGTTCGACCCGTTGCCGGCGGTGACACTGTCGTTGCCGTTGCCGAGGCTAATCACGTTGTTGCCGTTGCCGAGCTGGACGACGTCCTTGCCATTGCCCGCGGTGATCTTGTTGTTGCCGTTGCCGGCGATGACGACGCCGACGCCGTCGGCCCATTGCATCGTGTTGTTGCCGCTGCCCGCTTGGAAATTGACGTTCTGAGTCGAGCCGGCACCGCTGAACGTATTGCCCCGAGTCACGTCGACCGTTGTCGCCGCGGAGGTCTCGGTATGGCCGTTAAGATTGAATGCGGTCGCGGTGATCTGCTGGATGCCGGCCGGCAGCGGGATAAGGGTTTGGGCGGTCCACTCGCCCTGCGCATTGCTGAAGCCGACGCCCTCGAGCGCATTCCCATCGTAGAGCAGGATCAGCGAGAACGGCTGGGCAACCCCCGAAAAAACCGTGTCTGGTGAGTTGGTTTCGTTGAGCGCGCCTGCCGGACCCGCCCCGAGCCCGAGACCGAGATCGGGGCTGCTCGGCAAGTTCGAGGTGATCGCGGCAGTCTTCGTCCCCGAGCTGTGCCCCTGAGGGTCGGTGGTGGTGACCGACAGCGTATCAGTCCCCGAAGACGATGCGCTCGCGGTGTAATCGGCGCTTGACAGCGCCGCGTCGATCGCGCTCTGCGTTCCGACCAGCGTCACCGTACCGGTGCCACTGCCGGTGACGGCTACGCCGCTGCCCGAACCGACGGTTATCGTGCCATTCGAGACCTTGAGCACCGTTGTCAGCGTGTCGCCGCTGTTCGGATTGTCGGCGACCGAGATGCCGGCGAGTGAAATCGGCGTGTCCCATACTCCCGTCAGCGAGGCCGGCAAGGTCTCGGTGATGATCGCCGTATCCGCGACCGTGATCTTTGCGGTTTGAGTCGCCGTGCTCTGCCCGTCCGCGGTATCGGTGGTCGTCATCGACAGCGTGTCAAAGCCGTAGAAATTTGTGGCCCCGCTGTAGTTGGCGCTGCCGAGCGCGGCATCGATCTGCATCGCCGTCCCTGTCAGCGTCACCGTGCCGGTACCGTTGCCGCTGACCGTCGCGCCGGCCGAATTGCCGACCGTGATCGTGCCTTTGCCGACGCTCAGCACCGTCGATAGCGGGTCGGAGGCATCGGGGCTCGCCGAGACCGAAAGGTCGAGTGCAATCGGCGTGTTCTCGCTCCCCGAATATGGCCCCCCGACCGACTCGCTCGGTGCTGTCGTGTCGGCCACGGTGATCGGGCCCTGGCTGAGGCCCGAGGTCTGACCGCCGCCATCGGTCGAGGTGGCCGACAGCGTGTCCTTGCCGTAGAAGTTCAAGTTGCCCTGGTAGCTGGCGTTCTGCAGCGAGGCGTCGATCTCGGCCGCCGTGCCGGTCAGCGTCACCGTGCCGGTGCCACTGCCGACAATGGTTGCGCCGCCGGTGGTCGCCCCGACGCTGATCGTGCCGTCGCCGACGCTCAGCGTCGTCACCAGCGAGCCGTCGCCGGTGTTGCTGTCCGAGACCTCGATGCTCGCCAGCGAGATCGGCGTGTTCTCGCCGCCGCTGAACCCGCCGGTCACGCCGCTTTCGCTGATCGTCGCCGTGTCGGCCACCACGATGCCCGTGGTTTGCGTACCGGTGCTCGTCCGATCCGCCGTGTCGGTCGTCGTCATCGACAGCGCGTCGGAACCGTAAAAGTTCTGGTTGCCCTGATAGCTGGCGCTCGACAGCGCGGCGTTGATCTGCGCCGCGGTGCCGGAGAGGGTCACGGAAGCCGAGCCATTGCCGCCGACCGTCGCGCCGCTGCCGACGGTGATCGTGCCCTCGTTGACGCTCAGCGTCGTCGACAGGGGATCGCTCGTGTTGGGGCTGGCCGAGACCGATGTGGTGAGAGGAATCGGTGTGTTCTCATTCCCCGTATACGGGCCTCCCGGATTCTCGCCCGGCGTCGTCGAATCGAGCGTGACCAGGGTGCCGCCGCTGCCGTCGGAGCTGAGGACGAAGAACTCGCCTGGCGGCGGTGCCGCGAGGTCGATCTGCGCGCTTTGCGACCCGCCGGTGAGTTGAAGGACGCCGCCGCTATAAGTGTAGCCGGTCTCCAAACCGACCCCAGCGAAGTCGATCGAGTCGCCGATCTTGAAGCCGTCGACGACATTGCCGGCATTGGTCGGCTCGTCGCCGAGATCGATCTTCAGCATGGCATCCGCGTTTGCGCCAAAAGTGATGGCGCCACCGCCCGCGGCCTCAGCGCCGGCCAACTCGAAAGTGCCGGCATCGATCGTGACGCCGCCGCTGAATGTGTTGTCGCCGCCAAACGTAACGGTTCCGGCGCCATCGACGACGACGCTGCCGCCCGGCGCCGAACCATCCGCGATCACACCGCCGAAATTTGATTCCATTCCCGCTGTCGGGGTCAGCGTCAGCGTATCGCCGTTGAGCAGCACGGAGGTCGAATTTCCAGCGTCGCTGATCAGCGAATTCAGTTGCTCGTTGGCGTCAAGCACGAGGTTGGCGGTCTGCCCGTCGACGGCACCGCCGACCCGTC
>JASHUW010000209.1 GCA_030039815.1 Alphaproteobacteria bacterium | reverse complement strand
TCGGCCTCCTGCCGCCCTCGCCGGAAAACCTGCTTGCGACCTGCTCGCCGTTTGCCGCGACCAACCGCATCCGCATTCCAAGCGGCCACGCGGTCATGCAGCGCTGATGGCGATCCTCTTCAAATCGACCCCGGCCTCCATCCGGCGCTGGCGGCCGTTTCTGACGCAGGCCTGGCCCGAGCGCGATCTGCGCTTCTGGCCGGAGATCGGCGACAGGGCGGAGGTCCGTCACGCCCTCGTTTGGCATCCCGAGCCGGGACTGCTGGCGAGCTTTCCCAATCTCAAGCTTATCGTGTCGCTGGGCGCCGGGGTCGATCACATCCTGCGCGATCCCGAGCTTCCCGCCGGCGTGCCGATCGTGCGCCTTGTCGACCCCTACATGACGCGGGCGATGAGCGAGTATGTGGTTCTTCAGGTGCTCCGCCTGCACCGCCAGGATTTCGTCTATCGCATCCAGCAAGCAGCGGCGGAATGGCGCGAGCACGATCAGAAGAACGCCGCCGAGCGGACGGTCGGCCTTCTCGGCTTCGGTCAGCTTGGCCAGGATGCAGCCGCGAAGCTCAAGGCGTTGGGGTTCGATGTCGCCGGCTGGAGCCGCTCCGGGCGCGCGGTGCCGGGTTTCACGACCTATGGCGGCGCGCCGGGGCTCAACGCGCTGCTCCGACGCAGCGAGATCCTCGTCTCGCTGCTGCCGATGACGCCGGAGACCGAGAACATCCTCGACGCGGGGCTTTTCGCGCGGCTGCCCCACGGCGCCGGGCTCGTCAATGCCGGTCGCGGCCGCCAGCTCGTCGAGGCCGATCTGCTGGCGGCGCTCGACTCAGGGCAGGTTTCAGCCGCGGTGCTCGATGTGTTTCGCGAGGAGCCGCTGCCGCCGACGCATCCGTTTTGGCGCCACCCGCGTATCATCGTCACGCCGCATGTCGCGGCCGAGACGCACCCGCCGACCGCGACGGCGATCATCGCCACGGCGATCGAGGATTTCGAGGCAGGGCGGCCGGTCGCCAATGCGATCGACCGCGACAAGGGGTACTGACGGACAGAACTTTGGGAGGGGCTAATGGGTAAGAACCGCGGTCTGTGGATCGTCCTTATGCTCGCCGTGATCGGCTGGAACCTCTACAGCATCCTCGGCCCGCACGAAGAAGCGCCGAGCCAAACGCTCCTGATCCTCGAATGGATACTGGTGGTATGTGGCGCCGCCGGATTGATCGGGGTGCTGATACGGCCGGCCCAGGAAAAAGGACCCGATCGCTCGTGACGCTCGTCAGCGAAGGCTCTTGAGCAAGTCGCCGAGCGTCGCCCTGTCCGCCTCATTGGTAATCGGGATGGCGAATTCGAGGTGCGTCGCGACGCCGCCGAAGCGGTGGTTGAGCTTTTGCGCGATCTCGTCATGCGTGCCGATGACCGCGTAGTGGTCGAGCATCTCGTCGCTGATAAAACCCGGCATCTCCTCCCAGCGCTGCGCCCGCGAATAACCCTGCAAGGTGCGCGCGACCTCGCCATAACCCTGTGATTCGAAGGCAATGAGATAGGTCGGCGTCGAGGCGTAGAAGGCGATGCGCGCGCGCACATCGCGTATTCGGGCGTCGAGGCCCTTGTTATCCGGCGCGGTGGCGATGAGCGGCATCGCGGCGATTTCGAAGCGGGAGAAATCGCGCCCCATCTTCGCCGCGCCCTTGCGCGCCGCGGGGAGCATCACCTCCGCGATGTAGCGCGGCGTGCAGACGGGGTGGGCGCGGATCCCGTCCGCGACCTCGCCGGCGATCTGGCACATGAACGGGTTGACCGCGGCCAGCTGCACCGGAATATGCGGATGCTCGATCGGCGGCGGCGCGAAGAGCGGCACCATCAGGCTCAAATTGTAATGCTTGCTTTCGTATTCGAGCGTGGTGCCGCCGTTCTGCCAGCATTCCCAGATCGCCCTGAGCGCGCCGACATAATCGCGCATCCACGGGCCGGGCGGCGACCACGCCATGCCGTAGCGCCGCTCGATATGCCCCTTCACCTGGCTGCCGAGGCCCAAGGTGAAGCGGCCCTTCGACAGGCGCTGCAAGGTCCAGGCAGCGAGCGCGGTCACCGCCGGCGCCCGCGGGAAGGCGATCGCCACGCCGGTCGCGAGGCCGATGCGGTGGGTCGCCTGCGCCGCCAACGACAGGACGATGAACGGGTCATCCTTGGTCTCCTCGCTGACGATGCCGTCATAGCCGAGCGCCTCGGCGAGCCGCGCCTCTTCGCCCACCCGCGCGATGTCGAGGACGCCCGAGGCGGCGCGCAGGCCGGGATCGAGATTGCCGAGCGGCAGCTGGGTTTCGATTTTCATGGCGCCCCCCAAATTGACATGGCCGTGAGATTAGCTAACTTACTTGACTAAGCATGGAGCGCGACAATGGATGAGCCGGTTACGATTCACGCGGCGAAAACGCATTTATCACGCCTGATCGCTCGCGCCGAGGCCGGCGAGGAGGTCATCATCGCCCGTGGCCGCAAGCCGGTGGTGAAGCTGGTGCCGCTGGAGACGGCAAAGCCGAAGCGTATTCCTGGACAATGGAAGGGGAAGTTCACGATCTCCCCCGAGTTCTATGAGCCGATGTCCGAGGAGGAGCTCGCGCTTTGGTACGGCGATGCGGATCCTTCTTGACACCCATGTGCTGATTTGGTGGCTGCTTGATCTCCCGCTGATTCCGGCTTCCGCGCGGGCGTTGATCTCCGACGATCGAAACGAGGCTTTTGTTAGCGCCGCGTCGGCGTGGGAAATCGCGATCAAATTCAAACAAGGAAAAATGCCCGAAGCAGCGGGTTTCGTGGCCGATCTGGAAGGCGCGATTGGCAATGCAGGCTTTATTCCGCTTCCTGTCGTCGTTCGGGACGGCGAGCGAGCCGGAGGCTTGCCGTTGCATCACAAAGACCCGTTCGACCGCATGCTGATCGCGCAGGCTCTAGCTGAGTCGCTGACATTGGTATCGAACGAGCGCTTGTTCGACCGCTACGGCGTCGTACGGCTCTGGTAGCTCAGCCGAAACGTTCGGCGATGTGGGCATAGACCGCGCGCAGGGTTTGCGCCTCGGCGCCTTCCGGGCGGCCGGGGCGCTGGCGGTTGTTCCACGCCATGACGTCGAGATGCGCCCACGGCACCGCAGGATCGACGAACTCGTTGAGGTAGAGCGCCGCGGTGATCGCGCCGCCCTGCGGGCCGTCGGAGACGTTGTTGAGGTCCGCGATCTTGCTGTCGATGAGCCGGCGGTAGGGCTTGTAGAGCGGCATCCGCCATAGGGGATCGTCCTCGGCCTTGCCGGCGGCAATCAGCGCATCGGCCAGCGCGTCGTCATTGCAGAACAGCGCCGGCAGCTCGGGGCCGAGCGCGACCCGCGCCGCTCCGGTGAGGGTCGCCGCGTCGATGATCATCTCCGGCTTCTCGTCAGAGGCATCGCTCAGCGCGTCGCACAGGATGAGTCGGCCCTCGGCATCGGTGTTGCCGATCTCGACCGTCAGACCCTTGCGGGTCTTGATGATATCGCGCGGCCGCACCGCGTTGCCGCTGACCGAGTTCTCGACGCAGGGCAAGAGCACGCGCAGCCGCAGCTTGAGCCCCGCCTGCATGATCGCCTGGCCGAGCCCGAGCATGATCGCCGCGCCAGCCATATCCTTCTTCATGTTGAGCATGCTCGACGCCGGCTTGAGATCGAGCCCGCCCGTGTCGAAACACACCCCTTTGCCGACCAGGGTCACCTTGGGTGCGTCCTTGTCGCCCCAGGTGATGTCGACGAGCCGCGGCGGCCGCGTGCTGGCGCGGCCGACGGCATGGATGGTCGGGTAGTTCTTTTCGAGCAACTTGTCGCCGACGACGACCTTGCATTTGGCGTCCTCGGCCTTGGCGACCTGCTGCGCGGCGTCGGCCAGCTCTTCCGGGCCCATATCGGAAGCCGGCGTCGTCGCCAGGTCTCGGGCGAGAAACACCGCGCCGGCCAGCCGCTTCACGAGGCCGCGATCGGCGCCCTTCGGCCACACCAGCCGCGCGGCGCCGGGTTTTTTCGCGTGATAGCGGGTAAAGGCGTAGGTGCCGAGCGCCCAGCCCAGCGCCACCCGGCTCGCGTCTTGTCCCTTTGGCGCGCCGTCGGGCAGCGCATCGAGCCGGTAGCTGCCTTCCGGCAGGGTCTCGGACAGGCCGGCGACCGCCCACATCGACGCCTCGCTGTCGCCCGTCCCGACCAGCACCCGGCCGAGCTTGCCGTGCCCATCGGGGATCAGCGCGGTCTTGCCGGCTTCCGCGGTGAAGCCGATCGCCTGCACCCAGTCACGCTCGCGCGGCGGCGCACTCTCGCGCCACGAGGCGAGCCCGGCCTTGGTCAGCGGCGTCAGCGGCACCGCGCCGGAATCGTGGTCGATCAGGGAATAGGCCATTGGCGGAATCCTCGTGTTCTGCTGCGCCGAGCATGCCCGCAGCGCGGCGGTCATGCCAGTGGGGTCAGCTCAGTTCGTCCAAGACCAGTTCGTCCAAGACTCGTGCCAGCCGGGCAAGGTCTTCGTCGCGCGACAGGCGATGGTCGCCGTCCTTGACCAGGGTCAAGGTCACGTCACTCGATTGCAGCCGCTCGGCGAGCTTGAGGCTCTGCCGCCACGAAACCGATTCGTCAGCCATGCCGTGCAGCAACCGCACCGGGCAGGTCAGCGGGATGGCGTCGCGCAGCACGAGGTTGCGGTCGCCGTCCTCGACCAGCGCCCTGGTGTACAGATAGCCGGCTGGGTCGAAGGCCGACGGCAGCACGATCCGCCCCTCGTCCATCAGGATCCGCCGTTGTGCGTCGGTCAGCCGCTGCGGTAGCAGGTCGCTGGTGAAATCGGGCGCCGCGGCGATGCCGACCAGCGCCGCGACCCGCTCGCGCCGAGCCAGCGCGGCGAGCACCATGATCCAGCCGCCCATGCTCGATCCGACAAGGATTTGCGGCCCTGCGGTCAGCGAATCGATGACCGCGATCGCGTCGTCGCGCCAGCGCGAGATCGTTCCCTCGGCGAAATCGCCGCTCGATGCGCCGTGCGCGAAATAGTCGAAGCGCACGTAGGCGTGTTCGCGCCGTCGGCAAAAATCCTCTAAAAACAGCGCCTTGGTGCCGGTCATGTCGGAGCGGAAACCGCCGAGGAAGACGATGCCGGGCCCCGCGCCATCGAGCCGGCGGTAGGCGATTGTCGCGCCTTCCGGGCGTGCTAGACTCGCGGCGTCGGCGCCCGGCACCGTTGCCCTCTCTTGAATCGGCATCGAAAAGCGCCACAACAGTTTAATGGCCCGCGAGGATACCATCGACCAGCGACCCCAAGAAGCCCGCCCGCCGGCGGTGCTGCAGGTCATCCCGAGCCTTGTCTCGGGCGGTGTGGAGCGCGGTACGATCGAGGTCGCCGCGGCGCTCGTCGCGGCGGGTTGGACCGCCTATGTCGCTTCTGCCGGGGGCCCGATGGAGCGCGAGCTGACGCGCGCCGGAGCGAAGCACATCACGCTGCCCCTGGCGACGAAGAATCCGATCGGCATCCGCCGCAATGCCCGCGCGCTGGTCGATGTGATCCGCCGCTGCAGGATCGATATCGTCCACGCGCGCAGTCGCGCCCCGGCATGGAGCGCGTTCCGCGCGGCGAAAAAGACCCGGCGGCGGTTTGTGACGACGTTTCACAACGCCTATGACGCCACCGCGCCGCTCAAGCATTGGTACAATTCGGTGATGGCGCGCGGCGAGCGGGTCATCGCGATTTCGGATTTCGTCGCCGACCACGTGGCCAATGCCTATGGCGTCGGCCCCGATCGGCTGCGCACCATCCCGCGCGGCGTCGACATGAAGCTGTTCGACCCTTCCCGGGTCACCGGCCAGCGCGTCGCCGACCTCGCCGCGCAATGGCGCGTGCCCGACGGGTTCGCGGTGGTGATGCTGCCCGGCCGGCTCACCCGCTGGAAAGGCGGGCTCGACTTTATCGAGGCGATGGCCCGGCTTGAACGGCGCGACGTGTGTTGCCTGCTGGTCGGCGCCGAGCAGCGTTCCGGCTTCCGCAAGGAGCTGGAAACGGCCATCGAGCGCCATGGGCTCGGCGGGCAATTCCGCATCATCGAGGATTGCCGCGACATCGTCGGCGCCTACGGGCTTGCCGATGTGGTGATTTCGGCCTCGACCGACCCGGAGGGGTTCGGCCGCACCATCGTCGAGGCGCAGGCGATGGGTCGCCCGGTGATCGCCACCGACCATGGCGGCGCGCGCGAGACGGTGATTCCCGGCAGCACCGGCTGGCTCGTCCCACCGGGCGACAGCGCGGCGCTCGCCACCGCGATCGACCACGCGCTGCGGCTCGATCCGGTGTCGCGCGATGCGCTTGGCTTTCGTGCGCGGGCGCATATCGCCCAAGGTTTCACCCGCGAGGCGATGTGCGCGCGAACCATCGATGTCTACGAGGAACTGCTGTTCCCCGAGGCGCAGGCGATGCCGGCGGACGAGCCGCTCGCCATCCCGGCTTGAGCTACAGGCTGAATGTTCTGAGCGCCGACCAGGTTCCCGCGAAAATCCTCGTCATCAAATTGGGCGCGCTTGGCGACATCGTGCAGGCGATGGGTGCGGCGGCGGCGATCCGCGCGCATCATCGCGGTACAACGATCGTGCTACTGACCACCCGGCCCTATGCGGACTTGATGCGCCGGGCGCCCTATTTCGACGCGGTGTGGGTCGACGAGCGGCCGCGCGATCCCATCGGTCTGTGGCGGCTCGCGCGGCGGCTGCGCGCCGCCCGATTCGACCGTGTTTACGACCTGTCGACGCGGCAGCGCAGCGCGCTCTATTTCCG
>JASHUW010000208.1 GCA_030039815.1 Alphaproteobacteria bacterium | reverse complement strand
GGTGCGCAAGCTGGCTGGCGCCACGCTCGACAAGGCCTCGCGCTTCACCGACTGGTCGCACCGGCCGCTCACCGAGCGGCAGATCAGCTACGCGCTGGGTGATGTCATCCATCTGCGCACGGTCTATGAGCGGATGCAGCAGCGCCTGGCGAAAAACGGCCGGGCGAACTGGTTCGCCGAGGAAATGGCGGCGCTCGCCGACGCGACCCTCTATCGCACCGAGCCGGCCGAGGCGTGGCATCGCTTCCGGCTGCGAGGGCGCGCCGATTCGCGCTTCCTGGCGGTGCTGCGCGCGCTCGCCGGGTGGCGCGAGGCGGCGGCGCAGCAGCGCGACCTGCCGCGCGGGCGCATCTTGCGCGACGAGGCGCTGATCGAAATCGCCAGCCATGCGCCGCGCAGCGTCGAGGCGCTGGCGCGCACGCGCGGCCTCGCCAAAGGCGTCGCCGAGGGCCGGCTCGGCAAGGAAATACTCGATGCGGTCGCCGCGGGCATCGCCGACAAGAACCCGCCGGCGGCGGTGCCGCAAAAGGCGCAGAATCCGCCGGGGCTCGGACCGCTGATCGAGCTGCTTCGGGTGCTGCTGAAGCAGCGTTGCGAAGATTTTGAGGTGGCGCAGAAGCTCGTCGCCTCGGCCGACGATCTCGAGGCCATCGCCGCCGACGACCATGCCGAGGTGCCGGCGCTAAGCGGTTGGCGGCGCGAGGTCTTCGGCGCCGACGCGCTGGCCCTCAAGCACGGCGCCCTGGCGTTGACCGTCGGGCGCAACGGCATCGAGCTGGTGCCTCTGCCTGAAAACCGGGACCGATCGGCGAGGAACCCCTAACGCACCGACCGCGTTCCCTTGCCCTCTCTGTTCTGCTGGGATTTTTCTGACGCTCAGGCGAGCGCCGGGCGGCGCGCCCGACGACGCGCGGTGCGCGGGTTGAGGCCCAGCGCCCGCGCCAGCGCCGCCAGCCGGCGTTCCACCGCCTCGCCTTGGAAGAGGCTGTCGTCGGCGGGGAATTCGAGCAACAGCGTCCCGTCATCGCGCGACAACCGGACATCCTGCAGCAGGTTGAGCGCGCCGCCGCACAGCGTGTAGGCGAGCCGCAGCGCGAGACCGAGACTGCGCGCTTCGACCGCTTCGCGGTCATCGAGCAGCGGCCGGGTCGGCGCCTTGATCGGGTCATCCGGCGACCCGCCATACCGCGCATGCAACGCCGAGGCGATGAATACGCGCTCGTGATGGTCGATCGCGCCGATCGGCATGCGCAGGCTGCGGGTAAAGGCCTGCTCGGCGCGGTAATCGGGATGCTCGGTCCAGGCGATGTCGCTGAGCCAGCACGCCGCACGGTGCAAGCGGCGCGACTCGAGCGGCATCTCGCCGAACACCGGCGACGTCCATCGTTCGAGCAGCTCGCCGTCGCTGCGTCCGGGGCTCTGGCTGATCGCGACGCCAATGCACGCAGCGATGAGCGGGTCGATGTCGGGCTGCGCCGGCAGCAGGCCGTAGGCATAGCCTTCACGCAGGCCGTAGGCGGAGAACACGATCCGCTCGGCCCCGCCAACGGCGAGCAGCTCGCTCAAAATCAGCGCCGCCTGGGGCACCAACTCCAGCCGTTTGCGGTTGATCGAGGTAATCCGTTCCAGCGAGCGCCGCGACATCCCCGCGAGGATCGCCAGGAAGGCTTCGGCCGAGCGGCGATGCACCGTGTACTGGTGGATGATGTGCAGCGGGTAGTGCGCCTGCTCCATGTGCAGCCGGGCGATCGCCCGCCAGGCGCCGCCGACCAGAAACAGCGGCTTGCCATAGGCCGAGCGCAACAAGCCAGCGCTCGCGACGTGGCGTCTGACCGCATCGACCAGTCCGCGCGGGTTGTCGGCGAACTCGGCGAGGCGCAACGGCCCCAGCGGCAGCGAAATGCCATCGCCGATGACGGGCTGTCCGCTATCGCTGCCGGCGATCCGCACCAGCTCGACCGAGCCGCCGCCCAGATCGCCGACCACGCCGTCGGCGCCCGGTATGCCGGCGAGCACGCCGGCGGCGGACAGCCGCGCCTCCTCGGGCCCGTTGACGATGCGGACCGGCAGGCCGCATTGCCGCTCGATCTCGGCCGCGAATTTCTGGCCATCGCTCGCCTCGCGCACGGCGGCGGTGGCGATGCCCATCAGATGCCCGGCATTGAGCGCGCGGGCCAGTGCGACAAAGCGCTGGATGTTGGCGTAGGCAAGCTCGACGCCGTCGCGGTTCAGCCGCCCGGTGCGACCGATGCCGCGCCCGAGCCCGCACATGACCTTTTCGTTGAGCAGCGGCAGCAAGGTCGCGCCGAGCCGCTCGAAGACGACGAGACGCAGCGAGTTCGACCCGATGTCGATGACGGCGATCCGGTCGATGGACGACGCGTTATGATCCGGCATGAGCGCGGCAATCACCTCATCGCGCCAAGCTTACCTCGCGACAAGTCGCGGCTGGCGCCGCCGCAACGCCCTGCCCCGGCCCGACAGGCTGGGGTTCGTCATGAAATAGGTATGCGCGGAAAACTCCTCGTCGAGCGGCACGCGGGTATAGATGCCGTCCGCGCCGAGCACCCAGCTTTGCAGCGTGTCGCGCAGATTGGCGACCATGATCTCATCGAGCACCTGGCGATGGACGGTCACGTTCTCGATCGGCACCAACGCCTCGACCCGCCCATTGAGATTGCGCGGCATCCAGTCGGCCGAGCTGATGAACACCAGCGCTTGATCCGACGGGAGCCGGTTGCCGTTCCCGAAGGCGATGATACGCCCGTGTTCCAGGAAACGGCCCACGATGCTCTTGACTCTGATGTTCTCCGACATCCCGGGAACGCCCGGACGCAGGCAGCAAATCCCGCGCACCACGAGATCGATCGACACGCCCGCCTGCGAAGCCCGGTAGAGGTGATCGATGATCGCCGGATCGACAAGCTGGTTCATCTTCGCCCAGATCTGCGCCGGTTTGCCGGCCCGCGCACTGTCGATCTCGGCCTCGATCAGCGCGTCGATTCGCTCGCGCAGGTTGATCGGCGCGATGGCGATCTTTTCGAGCGTCGCCGGCGTCGCATAGCCAGTCATGAAGTTGAACAGCCGCGCCGCGTCCTGGCACAAACCGGCGTCGCAGGTAAAGAACGACAGGTCGGTGTAAACCCGCGCCGTGTAGGGGTGGTAATTGCCGGTCCCGTAATGGACGTAGGAGCGCAGCTCGCCACCTTCGCGCCGCACCACGAGCGACACCTTGGCGTGGGTCTTCAGCTGCAG